>CAZHTU010000025.1:0-8429 GCA_964535815.1 Candidatus Undinarchaeota archaeon | reverse complement strand
TATGGTACTCATGTCCAAATTGAACAGGCGAGGCGGCCCAATGGGCAATTCTCTTGTTATAATACTGGGACTCATCTTTGGCTTGCTGGGAATGGCTGTGGCTAGCAATGTAATCATGTCCACCTGGCTCGACAATCAGGCAGATATGGATATGCGGGCTGAGATGAACGGCCTGGTCCATGAAATAAAACTGGTGTGCCAAGGTGCAGGTCCTCGAACCGCGTCTCCAACCATAAAACCGAAATACGGCTTCGTCTTCATCCGCGACCTCTCTGACATCGAGAGGGATAGAATAGTCGAGGAGACAAACTGTCAGCAGTATTGTTTGTGTGTGGTTAGAGCGGAGAGTGCGTTCGGTAAGCCAAAGTCAGGATACTTCTCCAAAGCAGAGTTTACAGGTGCCAATTCAGAAATATTACGAGAGAAGATGGCAGATAAAGACTTTACAAAGATAATCGGGTGCGTCGACATCAGGGCCGCAACGACGCTGAATGGAAACGCGTGCTTCAAGGATATCCCGTTGATTCTCACGTGCTTGAAAGAGCCCTGCGAATGGAATAAGGATGATTGGGGCATTCCTGTGTACAGAAATCCCGTAAATGAGAAAATATACTCTATGAATACTTTGGAGCAATGTCCTTCAAACTATAATCTCAGGATATACAAGAGTGGGGATGAGCTAGATATAGCAGCGGGTGCAATCATAGGTGATATTCGCTATCCAGAGTGCGACAACGGGCAAGCATGAGCTCTACAGCTGCTTGAGTATCTTTCTGCTGTTGGAGAATTTGTCTTCGTTCGTTTTCACAAATCCTGCCAAGTCTTTTACACCCACATACAGAACAGTAGGATCCTCCTCAGGTGTCTGAAGCGCCCCAAGTATGCGATAAAATTCTCCAATGACCCCTCTGGAACTAGATGCTTTGTCCTCTTCACCACTGACCCGCTTCCAGACAGTGATTCCTCTCTTCTTTAGGTCTTCTATCAGTGCACCTTTTGTGGCGATTTCATAGACGTTCCGTACATCTTTATCCTTTGTGGTGCGGATAATCACCAAGGTACCGGACTGTTCAAGGAAACCCACGCTGTAACATTCGTTCCCATTGATCTCAGTCTTTTTGAGCGGAATCTTGAGCAGGTACTCGCCGAGCGTATCATACCCATCGAAGGCAGGGATATCTACCAGTTTCACCAATGATACTTCATATGTGTAATCTTCCATCTCTTCCGGACTCGGGCAGAACTTGTCCGACTCGAGAATGTATGTTGGGTCATCTTCAATCCAAATCTGGTTCCCTGCGTTTTTTACCTCAGGTAAGCGGTCGCCGAGTTGCTGACCGAACTTAATGAGCTCGTCCTGCTTGTAGAGCTCTTTTGGTACGTCACTTGGTCTTATTTCGGGAGTCGGGCCGACAGTGACTCCTGCTTCTATAGTTGGACTTGTCAGTGGTTTTGCAGTTATTGTTGGATGGGAAGTTGGTCCTCCGCTAGGGCCGACTGTTGGTCCAGGTGTTGGTTTTATCTTACTCAAGTATCCACGACTGTAGAGTATCATTAAGATGACAAACAAGAGGAAGGAGACAGCGGCAAAGGCTTCCTTTGTTCGCGATTTGCCTTTTTTGCCTTTCATCTCTTTATATGCAGCCCAGAGGTCAGGGAAGGCCTTCCTGAGCGCTTCATCAGTATCGAGGCGGTTTGCCATGTCCTGGAGGACTTTGTCGACATATGTGGCGTATGCGACTTCCTCGCCGACGAGGGGTTTGCCCTCGAACTGCTTCCTGAGTATGCGCACGACTGATTTTATGTGGTCTGTCGGGAAGTCAATGAATTTTAGGAATTTTGTAATCTGAGATAATAGTTCTTCGCGCTCGCTGGGTTGCATCTTCTGCTTCATGAACCAATTCAAGTACACACGGTCTGCTTTGTCTAAATCTTTTATTGTTTGAGCAGGATTCGGCACTTGGCCTCTCTTGTTCCTACACAATCCTCGAACTCTCTTTGCCATAGCTAATTCTTTGTGTAGAAAGTATAAAACCCTTTCTATCTGCTTAGATAGGGGTTAAGAGGAGTGTGTTGAAGTCTTCGGTGGTTACATCAGATGGGTCTGAGTTGTACCACCATTCTCTTTTGTAGAACTTTTTCACCTTGTACTCGCCGTTTGCGAAGAGGCAGTTGTTGGGACCGAATGAAGCACGGCATTGGACCTGTTTGTTATCACTATCCCTCTGTGCTTTTGTAGGGTAGGCAGCGTAGATAGCTGGGGTGTGCCAGTCTAGCTCTTTTTCATACCTACTCTCGACAGCCAGTTTATTTGTTGTCAGTTCGACGGTCGAGGCACTTAAGTAGCCAGCGGGTGTTGTGATATAATACGATTTATCATAGGTGTCACTGACTAGTCCGCCTACATTCCACTCAGTGTTTCCTGATGTCATCAAATCCTTAGCCTTCACTTCTATGCAACCTGCACCCCAACCCTCACAGTCAGCTTCGTTAGTGTTGAGCGTGATTTCATCTTCATAGTAGTAGTATTTGTAGGAATAAGATTGGCTTCCATACTGTACGTTTATGTCCTTTTTCTCACCGCAGATGAATATTGTACTCGTAAAGTAGTACATGAACTCATTCTCGCTGTCGAGTAAGGCCATCTGGTCGCATGAAGCGGCGTTGAGCGCCTTTGGTTCAGTATGACCCTCTATTCTGTCAGATATCTCATTGTAGTATCTGATTCCAGTGTCTTTCCAGGGCGCGGCCAGGGTTAGTACTACTGGAATCACGAGAATGGCTATGACAAGTATGATGAGCCGGTTGAGCATAAGTTCAGCCATCTCAATCTCCGTACCCTATCTGTCCTGCGAATATGTCGTCAAGCCTCGGCAGTTTGGCAAGGACAATGTCCCTGACTCCTCCGCTGAGGAACGATAGGATTACTATGAGGAGCAATAAAGCTAGTACTATAGTCACGAGCACCTGCAGGTTGAATTCGATTCCCCTTTTTCTCATTTTAGTATCCGAAAATATCAATGAACTTTTTTGCTGTTTGATTGTACTCACCTAACCGCTCCCAAACTGGCACCCGCCACTGTATGTATGCTAGTAGCAGGAGGGAGACAAAAACTATCATTATTACCAGAGCTATTAACAACTTGAGCGTTGGGAGTTCGCCTTTTGGTCTCATTATGGATTTCATTAGTCTAATGAAGTTATTTTCATTACATAAGGATTGAATCCTGTGTAGCCTTCATCCTCATTATTATTGTCAATAACTCTGTAGTAATAAACATATCTATACTTTCCGGGCTCTAGGCCGCACGAGAGTGCACTATACTTGATTTTATGGTCGCTCTTACAAAAGCTCGGCGGGTCTGCATTCTTGTTGGCATTCACCACATTACAAGTGATACGAAGGTCGTTGGATATTGTTCGCCCTTCGTAGAGCATTGGATGTCTGTTCTTGAGTAGGTTGTTACGGGATCCATCATAGAACCTAGCTATTGTCCCATCTATCACTGAATTTTCTAGATTGCCTTGGGTAAGCGGATCGACAACATTGTTACCCTCATTTATATCAAAGCAAGTATCCTGTTCTATCCAGATTGTATCTGTCACGACTACATCGAGTTGCACACTCTTGAAGGTGAAGTCCATCCAGACCCACTGGAAGTCTTCAGTTCCGAGTTCTCCGCACCCGCTGTTTCTTAATCTTTCCTCTATGAATTCGTGGTCCTCAAGGGTAGTAATTATGTCGTTTCCATTATCATCGACCGTACCGATGCAGCTGGTCGGGGGTATTTGTACTACGGTTTCTTCTTCTGTGCCGAATTTCTCGGTTATCCAAACATATCCTTGGTCTACAGCACCCTTTCCTACGGTCATGCCTGCTCCGAGTACAACAAGCGCTACGACTAGTATGACAAGCCGTTCAAAGAATATATTGCTCATCTCTGCACCAATGCTGAATAGAACAGGTCTGTCAGACCTTTCGCGCGTTCGCCGATTATACCTTTCACACCTGAATTCATCAGGTACATCAGGATAACGAGTGCAAAGAGCAAAAGCACAATCGTGACCAGTGTGTTTATTGCCAGTTCTGAACCTCTTTTCATGTTATCTCCTTAATTATTATCTTTCTATTATCCTCACCTTGACCTTCATAATAGATTCTGAGCACATATTCCTTGTTAGGTTTATTGAAGCACGTGGGAAGATCAGAGACGATATGGTCCCCACCCGGGGCCAAGGTGGCGCAGTTGTTTGCGCGCGCTGATGCTCCATCTTTACATGCGCTGCAGACGCACTCTGTATTCCCAGGAGTGCTTTCAGCCTGCCATGTGGTTTTGTATTGTGGATTATTCTCGTTGCCTAAAGCTTCAGTGATTGTGCACTCGTCGACGTACTTTGTCGTATCATTGAGTTTGAATTTGAGAGAGTAAACACACTGGATTGTAGTGGAAGATAATGTGCCTCCCCAATCTTGCTCGGCCTTACCCCAACAGGTATGAATCTCTGCGGCAATCTTTCTGCTCACTTTCTCACTAGAAGTTACATTGGCTATATGCGGATTCTTCTGGTTGGGATTGACAACCACTATCTTTCCGCAGGCGGGATTGTCTGGGACAATACTATCTGTAATTTTTCTCCAGCCAAATCCCATCAAACCATATCCACCAGACATAGCACCTCGAACCCGGTAAACAGCTAAGCACATGGTCTGGGTCGAGAAATCAGTTATCCCGTGCGAGATGTCGTACTGGACCGAAAGGAGGACGATAGTGACTACTGCGAATAGCAGTATGACTGTCAAGGCTCCCAATGTCATCATCGCTTTATTATTGCAGTACAATTCTAACCGCTCCATTACATTCTGCATTGTCCCCGCAGTAGTATATCCGGTATTCACTGATTTTTGTGTTACTTATAGTGGGTGGTCCATAGACATTATCTTCACCAGGACAGGTGAACTCACAACCAGAGTTTGTATTCCCAGGCCTAATATTGGCTTTCCATTCTGGATACGTACCTTCAGGTACATCAGGTCCACATAGAGCGCGGGTGAGACCACATTCATCTACCGTGTCCCATGCTTTTAGCCTGAACTTGAACGAGTGCGCGCACGTGAACTCTAAATCTTCAGCCACCCGGGACCGCGTCCAGCAGTTGTCGACTTCTTTGGCGAGTGCTGCCAGTACCACAGCGGATTCAACATCCCCGGGAGTGGATTCACGATTGGGCAAGGCATTCACCACGACCTTCCTACTACAAGCACCGGCTGACCTCGGAAGATACCCAGACATCTGACCTAGGCTGGCCGCGAGCCTCTCAACGGTGCCTCCACCTTCCATAGAAAGGGCGAGGTTGCACAAGCCTGCCCGCTGCATGCTCTCTCCGCTGGCAATCGTTGTTGTGTACACATTGTATAACACTGTGAAGATGGCAAATCCTACTAGGATAGTAATGAGGGCGTATACAATCATCATGCCTGCGCCTCGCTGATTCATGTCGTCGCCTCCGTAATCGAAACTGTATTGGTACTTACACCTTCTATGAATGAGAATCTGAGGTTAGCTTCTGTATCTTTCTCTAAATCGATATCCGCGTCGGTTATGCAGCCCAGCGCATCAAGTGCAGAGAGTTCTCTTTGGAAATGTCAGCATCAGGCAGAACCGGGAGTTTGCTGATGAAGCAGAAGGGAGTGGATTCATCTAACATACTCGTGTCTTTGAGCCTCCTGCCAAGGGAGCAAGTGGTGTTCACTTTCTGTGATATTAGGATTAATGTATCTTTCTTGGCGCGTTTTGATTTGTCTTCTTCTAGTTCAACACAACAGAGGCCTTCGTACTCCAGGTCTGCTCTTTTGACTGTGAAGGAGCTAGTTACCAACTCAGTTATGGTTTTATACCATGTAGCTTCAACCGTTCCCTCTTCATGACCTGCACTTGCGATGACTGCAATATTCACTGCCGAGATGCACTTCCCTTCTTCCAGGTTCTTCTTTATGGCGTCACCCATTGCACCCTGTCCGAAGTACCATATCGTGACTAATAGAAGCGCAAGCGCCATGACTACTAGTACTTCGATTGACATCTCCTGACCTTTTCTCATCCTAGATATTGATACGATTGCAACGTATAAAACTTTACCTTATCTAGGGAAAATAGAGTTTTTTCAAGATGTAGACGAGGATTATGACTATTGAGACACCAAATAGTACCTGAAGTGTTAACATTAATGGCGGAGTGATTGCCGATTCCTGCGCGCGCCTATTCAATAGCATGCTTTTGACTAATCTGAACTGGTATATCAGTTTTGGCATTTCCCAAGCTTTATATCCTTTCGAGTCCAAACCCTAGGCATGAGAAGGTACTTGCCGTTATTGTTTCTTTTGCTTTTGGCAGGCGGGACGCTTGGTCCGAAAGTGTTACATACTGGTAGTGTTGGAAGCTATGTAAGATACACCCGGACATTCGGTACGCCGGTACCTGTTCAGTGGGACACTGACAAGGAGCAGGAGGCAATCATCTGGAACCAGGAAGGCGAACTCTTCCTGCTGGATGGGAAAGAGGCCAGGCTCCTACCTGACTCTTTTGGTGCGATACTTGGCGTCGCGTCATTCGGCGAGAGGATAATCGCCGTAGAGCCCGAGTCTGTCCACATATTGGACAAGAATTTGCAAGGCAAACCATGGCCAGGTAATTTTATTGGTCCTCCTATGATAGTTGACCAACAGGCCATGGTTCCGGCAAGAGACGGCTTGAAGATATATACTGAGAATGGCTTCTCGATGCTGTTGCCTATACCTTCACCACGTGTATCCACAGGAGATGTCAATGGTGATGGCAAGTCTGAGATTGCCATTACTTCTGGAAACAGTATATACCTTCTTGAGTCATCCAAACCCTCACTCTTCATCGCGATGAATGGCTGGCCTAAAGAGAATATCCCTGGTACCTTGTCCACACCCGTTATAGGTCATGGAAAAGTGGCAGTGGCAACATCCCAGGGCGAGCTAAGGGTTTGGGATACGAGAGGTAAAGATCTCATGCGGAAGAAGACCGACCAGTCGTCAGTCTACAACGATATACCTGCACCCCTTTTTATCGACAATATGGTCGTGTTCACGACTACTGAAGGACAGGTGCATGCTTTTGAGGAAGGTTATGAGCCTATCAAGTGGCTCGTTCAGCTCGACACGGACGAGCTCAGGTTCGACCCGATCGCCGTCGATGTTGAAGGCGATTCAAGACCTGAGATACTCGTACCAGGGACACCCAAACTATATCTCATCAGTCCTGATGGTTCGGTTCTCGAAAAATACTGGATGGATGGAGCGGTCAAAACTCCAATACTCCTAGACTTGCTCGACGATGGGACTGACCGGTTAGAGGCACTTGTAATCTCTGAAGGGGAAGCGGCAAGGCCGGATGGATCTGTGTTGGTATTTCAGACGCTCACAGATATCCCGACGAGCGGTGGCGCCATGCTACCAATAGAACCAATAACCCCAATAGAACCAATAGATGAAAAGAATCTGACTGATGGTGATGTGCCGACAAATGAGACGGGAGAACCACGTGATGAAGAGGAGTCCCTGCTGGAAAAAATTAAGAAGCTGATTGACATCCTCATCGAGAAGATTGGTACAGGCTTCAGAAACATGGTCAAGTATGCGAAGCTCTTCCTGCTTAACACTGGGCATATCGGTCTTTTGGATGGCATCTTCACCGAGTACTGCGCTCCTGACGGCACGTTCTCAGATACTGATACTTGCATGGCTGAATGCGCTGGCCATGCAGGATGCGAAAAAGTCCACTCTGCTTGTGATGAGGTTGAACTAGGTGCATGTTCCGAAGAGCACCCCAATATCTTATGCAGCAGTTGCGACAATCCTCTGATTTGTTCCAAACCTAATAATACGGATGGAGATTCAATCGCCTGCAACTGTGATTGCGGCGGGTACGACCTTCCTGAAGAGTTTGTATACGGCAATTGTGGTGACGGTATCGACAATGATTGTGACGGTCAAATAGATGATGACTATGAGTGTCTGCACCCGCGGTTGAAGATATTCTTTTTGCCGCTCAATTACGAGTCTGCGGACGATTCTGACTTTTTAGAGAGGGTTGAGATCTATAAGAATTTTTCAATCGAGTACACACCTCTTAAAGAGAGCGATTTTGAGATTATAGACAAACCAGTAATCTTCTCTCAATGGTCGGTTGGTCAAGCTGAGGGACTTAAAACAATTCTTAGGATATGCAATCTAGAGTTTAAAAAGAAATATGGGTACAAGTTGCCACAGAAATTCACATATGAGAACGAGCAAATGTTTGGTTCTTTTTCTGTTCACCGTTATTTTGTAGTTGCTTTGGATAAAATTGTACCTTCTGTACCCCCAGATGCTTGTGGTAGCGCTACTTGTGCTTTTACTTCAT
>CAZHTU010000024.1:0-8548 GCA_964535815.1 Candidatus Undinarchaeota archaeon | reverse complement strand
CGAGGATAGAAACTCTTTTTAATCTGGATTGATATGTTCAAGGATATGGAGCTTACTATCGAAGAGAAGTGTTTTGTTTTGCATGCGATAGCTGGGTTGCTTTTCGGAGCATTCGCAGGTTTTATGGGCACTGGACAGTGGATTTCGTTCACTGGGATTGCAGTCATGTTCGTTTTGAAGACAGTCTTTTGGAAGGTCAATGACCTAGATATTAAGAAGTATAATACTGGCTGGTGGTTTGGGAATGGTTTCTGGCCGTACTTCACCCTGTGGTTGTTTGCCTGGGTTCTTATTTACAATTTAGTGACGGTGGCTTAGATGATTGAGGATATTGGAAAATTGAGGCGGACAAAGTGGAGTAGTGAAGTTAAGGCTAGCGACAAGAAGGTCGTGCTCATGGGCTGGGTCCATGAGATGCGAGACTTGGGCGGAGTAAAGTTCTTTTCGCTCAGGGATAGAGAAGGCAAGATACAAGTCACTTTCAAGAAAGGTGTTACTGATGCTAAACTTGTGGAGAAGTTTAAGCTCTTGGGAAAGGAGTTTGTTGTTGGTGTGCGTGGAGAGGTAAAAGCAAATAAAATGGCGCCCGGGGGCTTGGAAGTGATGCCGTCTGAGGTCTTAATCTTGAATACTTCTGACCAGCAATTACCCTTAGATGTAACTGGAAAGGTTCCTGCTGAATTGGATACGAGGTTGAATGCGCGGGCGATAGATTTGAGGCGTGCTGAAGCACTAGCGATTTTCAAGATTCGGGATGTTGTTTTTACAGCAATCAGGGAGTTCTTGGAAAAGGAAGGGTTTATGGAAGTCCAGACCTCGAAGATTGTTAAGTCAGGTGCTGAAGGTGGGGCTACTTTGTTTCCAATAAGTTATTTTGAGCATGAGGCGTTTTTGAGTCAGAGTCCTCAACTTTACAAGGAAGTCTTGACTTCTTGTTTTGATAAAGTGTATGAAATTGGAGCACTTTTCAGGGCCGAGCCTTCGGACACTGTAAGACATATTAGTGAATTCACGGGGGTGGATTTAGAGATGGCTTTTGCAGATGAGAATGATGTCATGGATGTGCTCGAGAATATGTTCTATTATACGCTTGTTCAGGTGAAGAAGAGATGTAAGAAAGAACTTGAGGTATTGGGAAGGGATTTGAAAGTTCCCAAGCCGCCGTACAAGAGAGTTACATATGATGACGCATTGAAGATGCTTGCAAAGGTCGGCAGGAAGATTCCATGGGGGGAGGATATTGATAGAGATTCGGAGAGAGTTTTAGGAGAGAAGATTAAAGACCCATTCTTTATCACATATTATCCAAGCAAGATGAAGCCTTTCTATATTATGCCGTGCGAGGATGATAAAAAATCACGCTCTTTTGATTTTGATTATGGTAATATGGAGCTCGTCAGTGGTGGGATGAGGCACCATGAGAAGGCTAGATTAATCAAGAGTCTGAAAGACCATGGACAGGACCCTGGTGCGTTTAAAGAGCACACTGCAGCCTTTGGCTGGGGCATGCCTCCTCATGCAGGATGGGGCCTTGGCGGGGATAGGTTAGTAATGGCCATAGTCGGTGTCAAGAATGTCAGGGAATGCATCACATTCCCAAGAGATTTGAAGAGATTAACGCCGTAAAGAGGTAGGGATGAAAGTAGATAGAGAGAAGTGCTTGAGATGCTCAGGCTGTGTTGGAGTTTGTCCAGTAGCATGTATCGAATTATTGGAAACTGGGATACAGTTCGGGCCAGAGTGTACTAATTGTAGTAGTTGTGTCAAGTTCTGTCCAGTGGGAGCAATAAGCAATGAGTGATTCTTATGATGTTGCAATTGTAGGTGCAGGTCCTGCAGGAGCGTATACAGCAAAGTGTTTGGCTGATGCAGGATTGTCCGTGTATTGTGTGGAGAAGAGGCAGGAGATTGGTGCGCCCAAGAGGTGTGCAGAAGGACTTGCCCTTGCCTACTTTGACAAGCTTGGGATAAAACCTGACAATAAATTTTGCATGCAGGAGATTAGAGGGTTCATTTTCACTAGTCCATCTGGGCACAAGCTCAAGTTCAAGAAGAAACTTGAGGATTATGGTGGTTATGTCTTGGAGAGGAAAATCTTTGACAAGCATGTGGCGACACTGGCAGCACGGGCCGGAGCCAGGATAGAGGCGAAGACGCGTTGTACTGGTCTGCTCAAAGAGAATAGAAAGATAGTCGGAATAAAGGTTGAGTCGTTCGGTGAAGAGCGGGAAATTAGAGCAAAGCTCGTTATCGGTGCAGATGGAGTTGATTCAAAGGTCGCAAGATGGGCTGGTTTGCAATCAGTGCAGAAGTTCAATGAGTATGAATCTGGTGCTCAATTTGAGATGGCTAATATCGAGCTAGAAGATCCTGAGTGTCTCGAGTTCTATTCTGGTAAGGAAATAGCACCGAACGGATATTTGTGGGTCTTTCCAAAAGGGAGAGATATAGCCAATGATGGTCTCGGAATGGAGCCGAGCGACAGAAGACCAATTGAATATCTGAGAGATTGGGTCAATAAGCAAGATAGGTTCAAGAACGGTTCAATACTTGAAGTGAATGCTGGGGGGATTCCAGTTGGAGGGCCGCTCAAGACATTTGTCGCCGACAATTTCATGGTCGTTGGAGATGCAGCACATCAGGTTAACCCTATTCACGGTGGTGGAATCGGGCTTGCTATGCTTTCTGGAAAGATGTTGGCTGACGTGGCTGTAGAGGCGTTTAAAGAGAAGGATTTAAGTGCAAAAAGACTCTCAGAGTACGACAGAAAGTGGCAGAAGGAGTTTGGCAAGTGGATTTCCAATCTTTTAAAACTCAAGAAGTTCAGTCATAATTTGAAAGATACACAGCTCGATGGTATTACTGAAGCAATTACAGGTGATGACTTGTTGAAACTCTCAGACGGGAAATTAAGAGAAGTGGGTATGGTTATGCTCAAGAAAGCACCAAAACTCGGTAAGATTTTCCTGTCAGGGCTAATCTAATCTCTTTCCAATATCACGTCGGTGGTAAAGTTCACCTTTTACATAACCAAGAGCGCGCTCTGCCAGTCTTTCAGCTGCAGGAATATCCTCAGCAACACCGACTGTTGCGAGTGTGCGGCCATATGCAGTCACTAATCGCTTATTCTTCTTTGCTACGTTGCCGTAATAGAACTTGACACCCATGCTCTTGATTGCAAGTTCGTCTATTGATACTGGGCAGGATATTTTTGGTTCAGTTGGGTATCCTTCTGGAGCGGCGTATTTGCATACTGTGGCTTTGGATTCGAATTTGACATCCTTCTTGTGAAGGGAACCATCAACAATCTTGCCGAAAAGCTCGGATATGTTGCCTTCTAATAGAGGAATAACATTCAAGGCTTCTGGGTCCCCTAGACACGCATTAAAAGCTACGACTTTTGGTTTGTCTTGGCCAATCATGAACTGGCCGGAAAGGAAACCTTTGTACTTGAAGCCAGTCTTCTGTTTGAGCGCGGCAACCATCTTTTCCATAATATCAACGCAGGTTGAATAGTCTTTCTTTTTTAAGAAGGGGAGAAAGTGATTAGATGAACTATAACTGCCCATACCTCCGGTATTGGGACCGACATCATCATCAAATGCGCGTTTGTGGTCGCGGACCGCAGGCATCGGAACTACGCGCTCACCGTCGACGAATGTTTGGAGTGTAAATTCCTGGCCGATTAGTTTTTCTTCGATTACGACTTTGGACATGCCGCCCACCCTGAACTTGATTATCTCTCTGATATAGTCTTTGACATCTTGCTTGCTGTGGAGGTGTTCGCCCATGAGCCTGACCTCCTTGGCATCTGTGAGGCCAGCAGGCTTGACAACTAATTCTTCAGGATTCATATCCAAAAACTCGTAAGCAGACTCTTCGTCTGTAAAGATGCCAAATTTCGGACATCCTGGAACTTCATACTTTTCCATTAGGTTTCTGCAGTAAGCTTTATCAGATTCGACGCGTGCAAGGGTTTTTTCAGCACCAATACAATCGATTCCAGCCATATTCAGTGCATCTGTCACACCAGTGGCCATTGAGAGAGACGGGCCGACGACAGCCAGTGAGACGTCATTGGACTCGGCGAATTTCTTAATGGTGTCGATATCTGTCAATTGGCAGACCTTGAAGTCTTCAGCAAGTGACATTATTCCAGGATTTCTGGAATCCATTGCGGCAAAGAGCTTGCAGTCTTTTGCAATAGCTTCAGCTAATGCGTGTTCCCTTGCTCCACCTCCAATACATAGGACTCTCAAATTTAACCCTCGTTGGATATTAAAATGTCAGAATTCAGCAGACGAGCTGCATCCCGTTTTCGTATTTATTTAGGATTTTGTTATTTATAAGAAAATCCATAAGTGCCTCAGTTGCGATTTGCATTCATAGGTCAAGACCTCAGAGCTCAAAAACCAACTTCATTGGCTTGTGTATTAAGGGAGTAGTACTAGAAAAAGTCTTCGAGTTTTGTTTGTTGCTTTTCGATAATCATTCGGAGCGCGGTTTCCCAGGAGTGGCGGACAAAGTCGGGAAATCTTTTGTTTTTCGCTAACCAGGTGTTCAAGAACTTAACTGTATCCTCGTCGTGAGGGTATCCAGAACCCATGAAACCGTGGATTTTGGAGAGTTTTTCAATTTCTGCATCTCGTTCTACCTTGGCAAGAATCGAAGCTGCTGAGACTACTGGATAATTTGCATCAGCAAAGTTCTCTGACTGGAGCTCGACAGGCTCGTTCAAGTATCGCTTGATTCGCGTGGAAAATCCATGTCCTCCTTTTGGGTCAGGAGAGTCAATTATTGCTTTTGCAGGTTTTGTTCGTTCTAGGAGATTGGCGACTTTCATGGCCTCTATCTCATTTAGATTGGTGTATTTTCTAAGGTCATCAATATCCTTTGCAGAGAGGCAGATAGAGTCATAGCTGACTGCGAGTTTTTTTATTTGCTCTGCGAGCTCGGCCCGCTTGTCAGGTCTCACAAGCTTGGAGTCACGGACTCCTATCTTTTCAAGCTTGGACTCGTCCTTTTCCTCGATAACAACACATGCGAGGACCATTGGACCGATGACAGGACCGCGGCCGGCTTCATCCACTCCTGCAATAAGCATGGCTTTAGTATGGTCAGGAGGCTATATAGGATTTACCTAACAAAAAGCCTGTGAACTGCCCTGACTAAAGTCGGGAGCTTCCTGATTCATCGACTTCCCAACGGAAATCTCCACAGGCTTGGATTCGGGCAGTCCCTGCCCTACTGCTTTTTTTAGTATGTTTATTGCAGCATTGTGGTCGCGGTCTAACACTAGGCCGCAATGAGGACAATTGTGTGTCCGCGCTGATAGTACTTTCTTTACTATTTGACCACATTTGCTGCAGTTTTGGCTCGTGCCTTTTGGATTCACTTCAATGACCAAAGTACCGGCGCTTTCAGCCTTGTACCTAAGCATCTGAAGGAACTTGTTCCATGAGGCATCCATCAGGTTCTTTGCGTTGTATGAGAGTTTTATCAGACCTTTGATATTAAGTTTCTCGACCGCGATCATGCCGTAGTTGTTGACATACATCTGGCTCAGTTTGTGTAGAAAGTCGTTGCGCTGGTTCAGGACTTTTTCGTGAACAATTGCGACTTTGAGTTTCTGTTTTGCACGGTTGTTTGAGCGCTTCTTCTTTTTTGAGAGCCTTCGCTGTTGCTTTCTGAGCTTTTTGAGTGATTTGTTCAGATGGTGCGGGTGGTCGACTTGATTTCCATCGCTATCATGGATGTAGTTCATAAGGCCGAGGTCTATGCCGACCTGTTTTGGGTTTTGTGGGGTTTGGATAGCTTCCTGTTCTACAGAAAGGAGGGCAAACCACTTTCCGGATCTGTACTGTTTTATGGTGATTTGCTTAATCTGGCCCACCAATTCCCGGTGGGCCCGTATTGTGATGTCACCTATCTTTGAGAGCTGGAGTTTGTTGCATCTTTTTCCTGTTTTTATGAGCTTGAAGCCGGATTGGTTGTAGGTGAAAGACTTAAACCAGCCCCTACCTTTGAACCGCAGTCTGCCTACTTTTTTTCCTTTTTTCTTTAGCCGACTTAGTGCGACAAGATTTGAGAACAATCTATATGGTTCGTACTGGAGTACCTTCGAGTAGACACTCTTTAGTCGCGGATATGCCTCCTTCAGTTTTGGGATGGAACTCTGCAGTTCTATTCTGTTTGGCTTTTTTTGTTTGTTTAATCTTTCGAGCATCTGGTTGTAAACAAACCTGCACTTGTCTAAGGTCCAACATAGTTGCTCTTCTTCCCGTTTTGAGGGGTAGAGCCTGAATTTGTAGGACCTTCGCATAAGAAAAGGTTCCTGAGCTTGGTATATAAACCTTGAGAGAGAGTAGCTTGCCAGTAATATTTCTCGAGGGCGGCTTGCCAGTATTCGGCGAAAATGGGTGGATTTTGAGGGTTTTTTCGCGATTCATCTCCTGGTTAAAGAAGTAGAGTGTTCTGGCGATATCGTTTTAAAACAGCCGTCTCAATATAGTATACCAAACCATAGCGGGGTGGAGTAGCCTGGCCTATCTCGTTGGGCTCATAACCCAAAGATCGGACGTTCGAATCGTCCCCCCGCTACCATTCTTTTACTATGGACAACCAAAAGACCGCAATCGTGATTGGAGCAGGAATTGGTGGCCTGACAGCAGGCCATGCGCTCTCGAAATTGGGATACAATGTCAATGTCTTTGAGAAAAGTAAGATTCCTGGAGGGTCTTTCACTTCCTATGAAAAACAACAGTATACGATTGATACTGGTTTTCACTTTTTGACCAATCCTAAAGGTTGCACCTTTCATAAGTACATTAATGAGTTTGTGAGGCCGGAGAATATTCCAGAACTATTGGACTTTGGCGGGTACCATATATTGATGGATGGAAAGCTTGAAAGACTGCCGCAGAGCGGTGCTGGGTTGCTCAAGTTTGGAATTTTGCCAGTGAAAGGGCGTATCGAGTTTACAAAATTCTTCCTGGCCTTGGGGAAGGAATATAAGAAAGGAATTGAATCGCTCAAGGATAGGGAAGTTGAGCCTTTTGTTCGGAAATATATCAAAGACAAGAACACACTAAGATTTGTCAATGGACTTACCTGGATGACTTCAGGATACGGAATCGACCGCGCTTCATTCGTTAGGTTTGCAGAAGGTTTTGTAGGGGGAGAAGCAGTACATGAACCCTTATTGAGCAAGCTCATGCCAAAGAAACCTAATCTTGATCAATATCCAATAGGTGGGTTGAGAGCGATTCCTGAAATGTTAATTACTGATGGTATGCTCAATGTCCATTGTCAGGAACAAGTGAGCAAGATTTTTGTCAAAGGTAAAAAAGTAGGGGGAGTACTGACAAGCGAAGGACAGTATGATGCTGATGTGGTTGTGTACGCAGGGGCGCCGGCAGATTTAGGGAGATTGATAGGAAAGGAAATGCCCGCACCTGAACCATATTATGCTGGATATTTGACAGTTGGATTGACTGAGAAAAGATTAGATTTGCAGAGGAAAGCACCCTTATGGTTCAGCCCGGTTGATGAGGAGCCTTACGGCTCCCCATACGGAGGGATGTGCTCAACTGATTTTGATTCTTCATTAGCTCCTGATGGGCATCAATTGTTCTCTGTGTCAACTATTATTGATGATATTAATAAGCAAAAAGACCAGGAAGAAGTTGCACGAGAAGTTGCTGAGAAATTGTGTCCAGACTATGAGAACCACGCGGATTTAGTAGAATGGCACGTTGTCATTGCTGAAGGTGCGCGACAGATGACAGAGAGGAGTTATCGCGATCTCCCTGACCAGAAGACAAGCATGGAGAATTTCTTCCTGGCTGGGACCGGGACAAAAGGCCGCGGTTCTGGGGCGACGATTGCCGCAGAAGCCGCGTACAGGCTTCGGAAGTATATAGAAGAACAGGAGGCACAGATCTAAGCCCGAGTAACTATTTATAAAGGGAACACCTGCAATAGAAATATGATTATCTGCTCTAAGACTGCCTTTGTGTGCGCACTGTCAACGCTCTTAGCTAGCCAGTTTGTGAGCTATCAGCAGGCCTTTCTTATTGGTGCGTTTATCGTGCTTGTTCCATTAAGAATGACTGTGCTGCCAGGAAAGATCCCTTCTGAAACAGGGATGGTTGCTTCGGCTTCTGTTATTCTTGCGCTCGTTCTGGGCCTTAATCTGTGGCAAGCTTTTTTCTTTGGTTGGCTTGTTGGGCCTGTTACTTGCTGGCTCTTCTTCCTCGGTTCTTTCTTTAACGGTCCTAAGGACAACACTCATTTTCAATGGACGAAAGAACACTCCTAATTCTCGCAAGCTTGCTCGCGTTTATCGGTATCTCGCTTATTGTCTATGCTTCGCCAAGGGTAGAACCACCGTATTATCCTATAGGTGAGATAAAACCAGCATTGGTAGGAGAGGTCGTCGCTTCTTCTGGGATATTGATTAGGGAATCTGAGACTTCAGGTGTGCGTATACTCACCTTATACGATAATGTAACAATCATCGTTCCGCTTTTTGGTATGGATGAACATC
>CAZHTU010000023.1:0-8562 GCA_964535815.1 Candidatus Undinarchaeota archaeon | reverse complement strand
ACCATTACGCTACAGTCACACGAAAAAGGATCCTGTGTGCAACTTTCAATCAAATCAGTCTCCTGCGCGAATGCAAAACCCGCGACTAGTAACAGTAATAATAAAATCCTAATCTTCATCACTCCCACCTCATAGCCCTACATTTGACTGCGCCTTCACGCCGTTCTGCAACACGGAACTCAAAGTCCACCCACCTCTCTTCTTCAGGTTGCATGTCCAGGCTTTTTTCCTGAGACTGGGAAAGCATTCCCAGGTCCGCATCAGCAGTTATATTGACAGTCCCCGGACTATCAGTATTTCTGACAAGACATGAGGCTTTCAGTATTTGAATGGCCTCAGCAAAAGACTCAGGATACTCAACATCCCATATGGTTGTGGTGTCGAGGACATCAGGTTGAGGAACTGTTGGTAAAGGATTGGACATGAAGAGAGTATAGTCTCTATACACAATCATCCCGCCAATCAATAGCGTATTAATGGCCAGGAATAGTAGAATACCATCCACAAGCGATGCGCGTGCCATGCTTTATGCTAAAAGTCTTGAGAATTTAAAGCTTTTTAATGCAAATTTGCAAAAGAAATAAAAAGACTAGGCACTTACCGCTTATCTAGGTAGGAATGAGTAAAGCATTAGCAAACTTTGTTGCGGGTATGGACCAGAAATCTGGAGGGTTCTCACTAAAGCGTGACAATCCTTTAGAAAAGATTCAGGCACTCATTCCACATCTCAAACGCCTTCTAGCCGACCCGAATGCTTGCAGTACAATCCCTGCAGAAAAGCTCAAGTCCATGGCAGACATGATGCTCATTGATATCAATGTCAGTGAAAAAGGCAAGCGAATCTGCGAGACCTTCCAAGAGATTGAAGCATTGACCAAGGGCACCTCAGCCTTTGGTACGCGGGATGAGGAAGGCCACAAACGCCACTACCTGGCCGAGCAGGTCTCAGCGACCCAATCAGAAGAACCAGTGATGGACGGGGATATTCAGGTGGCCAAGACAGGCGAGAAGCCGAAGCCCAAATCCCTATATATGTAATCTGCTTATTCTAGGCTATGATTCTTGCGATTGAAGTCGATTCTATATCCAGCAATCCGAAGATACTTACTATCGGTGCGATGCAAGCAGGGGAGACAAAGCTTTGGAAATTCTGGGACTACGACGACGAAGAGAAAATGGTCTGGGACTTCACCTACTGGTTCCTGAGAGAAGCAGATAAGGTGATAATCGGCTTCAACCACCTAAAGTTCGACCTTCCAATTCTTCTACTCAAGGCAAAAGAGTTTGGGGACTTTGAAGACTTCTTCAAAAAAGTGAACCAGGCTAATGTTGAAGATTTATTCACCCTATTAACATTCATGAACCATGGCAAGATTAAAGGCCTCAAGGAACACTGCAAAGACTTCAATGTTTCCTGGCCTCAGGTACTCGACCTGGACCCTCAAAAACTCTACGAAGAAGGCAAGCACGAAGTGGTCGAAGACCATGCCAAGGCTAGATTAATGGCCATCAATGATTTGAAGAAAGAGGCGTGGAAACGATACAATAGATAAGATGCACCAATACTACCTTGATTTTGAAACAACCGGCCTAAGCCCAAAAGACAAAATAGTCACCATCCAATATCAGGAACTCGATGCCAAGACAGGTGTGCCCAAAGATGACCTAGTCATCCTAAAAGAGTGGGAATCCTCAGAAGAAGAAATCTTCAAGACCTTCGCAAAAAAGTTCAACTTTGACGACAAGTGGAAATTCATTCCAATCGGAATGAATCTGATGTTTGAGCTCTCGTTCATCCGCCAAAAAGCTAAAGATTTCCTCAATCTGGACTTGGACCCGGACGATTTCTACCGCGACAAACCAAGAATAGACATCAAGTCAATATTAGTCATGCTGAATGAGGGCCAGTTCATCGGCTCGGGCCTGGACAAATTCACAGGCAAACTCCATGGCGGACGCGTCCTACCTCAATGGTATGCAGACAAAGAATATGACAAGATAACTGACTATATAGAAAAAGAGACAATTCAGTTCATTGCCTTCTACCAGAGACTCTTGAAGTTCGTGCCCAAAGCATTAAACATCAAACCAACTCAGGGTTTCTACTAGATTCGCACGCCGTAAATCTTCTGCCAGCTGAGTCTTTCTTCCTTTCTTGGACCTTTACCTTTTGCAATCCTTTCCCTGAGGAACTTGGCATACGAGCGTATCCCGACATTGTAGCATTCCAGATACTTGTCAGCCACACTGCTCCAGGAGAGTGCCGGGTCCTTGATGCGTTTGAAGCAATTAGCTACCACTTCAAGATAGTTTCCGCGCTCGAGCTCCAAAAGCTCGCAGATGGCATCCCCGACGCTTGCAGGGTCAGGCTCGAAGTGTATTGGCCCCACTTGCCTGAAGTTTTCTATATGAATTCCTGTGATATTATCCTTAACAATCTCCTTTAGTCCACCTATTGGTGTGACAACTGAAGGAGTCCCACCTGTAGCCATCGCTTCCAAAGGTGTGAGGCCACAAGGTTCGTACCTGGAGGGCACGACAAATCCATCCGCGGCCATGTACATGAGGTCCCTTACTGACGGTGGAATATACTCATTTATGAAAACAATGTGTTTTTTGTAGAGTGCACGATTTGAGTTCATGATATTTCGTATGGGGTTTGCGCCCTTGAACACTGGAATTCCTCCCCCTGCAATCATGAATCGGATATTCGGTTCTCGCTCAACGACTCCAGGGAGTGACCTTAGGAAAAGGTCAGCACCTTTTTGCCATTGTATCCGCCCCATCATCAAAAACAAAGGATCGTCAGGGCTCCAGTCGAGGTTGAACTTGGCAATATTCCCTGCTACTTTAGTCTTCGCATCACTCCACCTACTTGGCATATAACTTACTGCCTTCCATTTCTTCAGGAGCTCGAAAAGGAGTACCTTGGCTTTGCGCTTGTTTTCGAGCACAATCTTGGGGATTTTCGAACTTGCGAGCTCATCGATAGAAACATTGAGTTCATTCTCCAGCTTTGAAATATTATCAATATCCTCTTTCAATCTGATGATAGACCTCGGAGAATGTTTTTTTGTGTCAATCCCATTTAGCACACCATAAAACTTTTTGAACCCTCCACGCGTCCAATAGTCTAATTCCTCTTGGCTCTTGAGCGAGTTCTTGTAATCTTCACTCACGCTCGTGACCACGTCCGCGAAGTACACTCCTGTTCTGTCGAACTTGATGGAGTGGCCCGGGTCAACAAAACCTTCAGAGTGCTTCAGGTAGTTGTCCACTAACCAATCAAACTTGTAGTCGCTTATTGCGTGGGGGACGCTTATCTGGCC
The DNA here is from genome assembly GCA_964535815.1 of Candidatus Undinarchaeota archaeon. Taxonomy (GTDB): domain Archaea; phylum Undinarchaeota; class CAZHTU01; order CAZHTU01; family CAZHTU01; genus CAZHTU01. The sequence continues at coordinate 5,233 of CAZHTU010000023.1, read as the reverse complement.
GCCTTTTCTCTCATGGACCTTGTAGGTAGCGTGGAACTGTGTGTAGAAGTAATTGTGGATAGTGTACATACACGGAGGGGTAGGGACTATGGCGGGGTCAATCTTGACCAGTGGCAGGACAAACGCAGACATCCAGTCGTGTGCATGAATGATTACTTTCTCTCCGCATGCGTTTCGTGTCTGAACCCTTGGCACTCCTGGAACACACACGTTGGAGAGCATTGAGCGGATTATTGTATGTGCGCCTAGACAAAACTCCTGTGCTTTCTCCCTCACTGCCTTATTTTCACCTGTCCTGTCTTGCTCAGGGTCTTGAGGATAAGTATCATGGTCTTGCCACTCACCTCCGCCCACTAGGTAATACCAAATCTTGTCCTTTGTGAATGCTTCAACAATCTCGAACTCAACATCTGAGGACTTGTATGGAACTCTAACTTTTGATGTGCTCGAAGAGATGCACTCAGGCGGCTTTTTGCATCCGCTCCGAGGTAGAATAATCGCTACATTGTACGGCACATCTGCTAACCCTCCAACCTTCACAAAGGGCTTGCACTCTGAGGTGACCATAATCACAGTATTTGCCATAGCTACCTATTGGGGCTTGAAACACTTAAAACTTGCTTATCAAAAGATATTTATATTTCTTTTTAGTGGGATATAGATATGGAAGCTACTGAACCTGCCAATCCTGCTTTGCAGAGAATTCTGCACATGTTGCCCTCACACATCGGCTTCTATCTTGCAATAATCTTCACTATTTTCATCGGCGTCTTTCTCTTCCTAATGTCAACAGTGGGTGACTACATGCGCACCTTTGCCATCCTTCTCGTGCTTGCAATGGTCTCAGCCTTCTTCAAGAAGATGGACAAGTATAGTCGGTTTGGAGGCCTGTCTGCAATGCGTCCAATGTGTCTCATCGTAACTGTGACCCAAGGACCGTTCGTTGGTCTCCTCTTCGCAACAGTCACAGCAGTTACAGGTGCGATTGCTGCCTATCAGGCACCGCAATACGCCATGGTTCATCTCTTCGGCAACCTTATGTGCGTCCTTGTCGGCACAATGATAAGTCTAACTCCTGAAAACATCATATTCTACTCTATGATTGTGATAATTGTCACCAACATAATCACTTCTGTGTTGAATGTTATACTAGGCACCCCGCTCCACCCTGAGGTAATGTACCTGTTTGTCAACCCGCTCTGGAACTTCGTCCTCCTGCGGGGTGCGGGAGTGTACGTGCTGCAGCTCCTGACTGTAGCAACTTAAGAAATCTCGTCAACTCACTCGACAAGTTTTGCGTTTACGCAGCCTTCCTGTCCTGGTCGGTTTGTAACAACTGCTTTTCCTTTCTCAGTGTCGATTATGGCACCCTTTGTCAAAATATTTCTTCGGACAAAGTGAGGATTAGCCTTATTCTCGACAACGCCCTTTATCTTGACCTTCACGGATTTCTTGCTCTTTGTATCAAAAAGATTAACATCTGCGGCCTGCAAAAGCCTCAGCTTGGCATTCGCTCCCAAAGTTCTAACCTTCCGCGCCCTGCGCTCGCCGACCTTAGTCTCACTCGCTTCGCGGCCATATTCGTATTTCCGCTTCTTGCGTGCGCTGTGCATCCGTGCACCGGTTTCTTTTCGCTTTGATAGTCCTTGCCATACCATGATAATCACAAAAAGTACTATTGGTTTGTAAATGTGATTTAAATAGCTTACGCCAGTTCCTGCTGCAGGTACTTGATGAGCTCTGCATCGTGATTCTTATTCAGATAGGTCACTCCCATCGACTTTGCTTTATCTTCGAAATTAGGATTAAAGGTGCGCAGGGCTATGCGTGCTTTCTTGTCTTTTTTTCTCACGGCAGTACAGAACTCTACCCATGCTCCCACCTCTATTATGCCGTTCCTGCCGCCTTCAAGTGGATACGAGCCATCTGTTACATATAGGGTGTACTCCCTTCGTTGTATCGCTTTCAGAGCCTTGGCGAGGTCATTCACGCGAACAATCTTCACGTCGAGCCTGCTCTCGGCGACAACTCTCTTGAACGAGCGCACATCATCTGGAGTATCCTCGACCAGCAATATCTGTTTTTGCCTGAGGTGGCGCTCCAGATAGGCATCGAGCTTCTTGTATTCTGTCTTCCCTATATACTCGGCTCCAACTTTCCCAGCTTTCTTCCCCAGATTGGGATCGCTTGTGAGCAAAAGGATTTGAGCTTCAGAATTCTTCTTATTGACTGCTTTGCAGAACCCTTCCCACGCAGTATCTTCCGGAAAATCATTCTTTGTCAACGGATAATTTCCATCAGTGATATAGAGGTCATACTCGTTCTTTTCAACAAGTTTGAGTGCGTCTTCGAGATTGCCAGCAATCGTGACTTTTGCTCCATATTCATCCCGAAGCTCATTCCCAACTGCACGTTGCCACTTTTCAGAATCCTCGACGTACAGTACGTGTTTCTTTTTGGCCATACTCAATATATGCCTTCTCAGATTCATAAACCTTTAGCTTTATATCCAACAAGAACCAAAAGGTAAAGGATGAGCGAACGTGAATACAAAGACCTGAAGCGTAGGCTGAAGGAGAAGTTCTCGGTTCTGAGGTCTGAGAGAATCGAACTCATGGCTGATCACTTCAAGAAGTACCCATGGGGCATGACCTACGGAGAGGCTGCAAACTATCTTATGGACCATAAGGTGGATGGCACGAGCATCAACCAGGAGGTCGAACCTTTTCTGGCTAAATACCCCGGCGGGGAAGTCAGGAAGAGATTCCGGCTCCTGAAGAACCACTTTCAGACCACCCTGAACAGCAGCTTGCGCAATATGGTAAGGTCCCGACTCAACAAAGACTACTTTGAGACACCCAAATGGAACGATTTTGTCCTAGCGTTCCTCTCCAAGAAATACCGTGTACGCAGGAAGGGTGGCTCCAAACGCAATGTCGTCGACAGGCGTGTGCGCGACGGCACGAAATTCTTCGCTCCGACCCAACACCAGCTGTGGGCCAGACTGTTCATCGAGGCCGAAGAGGATATCGATAGGATGACTGCAAGGAAGAAGTTCCCTATACTCGGCTATTCCCTCCTGGAATGGGCAGCCAGTGTGAAGAAGATATCACAGGCAGGTCTCAAACAGAGGCACGGCAAAGAAGCTACAGTCACTAATGTCACAAAGAAACTGGAGGGCTTGCAGGAACTGGGATTGATATCCACTCAGAGAGGCAACTACCTTCCCACGAAACTCACGTTGCACACCTTCGCTCACGTCGACAAGCACAAGGACACGAGAAAAGACATCCGCCGCTGGCCCTGGAGATACAATATAATCTACCCGACGGTGGAGAAATGATTGAACTTCGATAAGTTTATAATGCCCCGCCCATAATTACAGGTACTTCGAGGTTTAAATGACAAACAACAACGACAGACCATTCGACATACTGCAGAGTGCTATCGGTTCGAACGTTCTCGTTCACCTGAAAGGGGACAAGGAGTTCCGAGGTACCTTGCAGGCTTTTGACATCCATATGAACCTCGTCCTCGACAATACGACTATTTTGGGCGAGAAGGAAGTCAAGCTTGGTAGAGTGGTCCTAAGGGGCGATACAGTAGTGTATGTCTCACCAGAGGTATAGATGACATCGAAAGGAACAGCTGCTTTTGGCAAACGGCAGAAGAAAGTCCACATCCCGTGCCGCAGGTGCGGCAAGCACTCCTTCCACATCAGGGACAAGGTCTGTGCCGCTTGCGGTTATGGTAAAAGCAAGCGCATACGTTCTTTCAACTGGCAGACTAAGAAACTGACAGGACAGAGAAAAGTTTAAGGGTTTAAGATGAACATAAGCAATCTCTCGAAGAGCCTTATCATATCTTTCATCGCCAGTCTAGTCTTGTGGTACCTGCTCGCATTGAGCGCATGGTACTTCCCACCTCTATTCGCAGTCATGTTCCTTGGTGTATGGTTCTTGAGCACGTGGGTAATCACGGCAAAAGAGACATACGCAATGATAAAAGAGGAACCGCCTATGTCAGACAAGGAAAAAGCGCTTAAGGAGCGTATAGATAAGGCAAGGGCAGAAAAAGCATAAACAGCATAAAACGGGCCCATAGCTTAGCCTGGGAGAGCGATCGGCTCTTAACCGATAGGTCGAGGGTTCAAATCCCTTTGGGCCCACCACCACCCTTTTCCCTCGCTTCGCGAGTGCAAAAGTGTTGGCGGAAAATTTAAGCAAACCTTTAAATATGCCTTTGGCAGAATATAGGCTACTCGAGATTTTCGGGGTCCAACCCTTTAGTCTCAGGATATTCTATGAGTGAATTCAGACACATAGTTCGCGTTGCAGGCGTCGACCTGCCAGGAGGTAAGAAGATCTCCATGGCCATGCAGAAGATTGGCGGCGTAGGTATTGCTTATGCGAATGCTATCGTGAGATTAGCCGGTGTCAAGGACACAAAAGCCGGTGAGATGACTGACGAGGACCTCAAAAAGATCGAAGAGGTTCTCAAGAATCCTGATAAATATCAGATACCCTCATGGCTCTTCAATCGCAGGAAGGATTTTGACACAGGCAAGGACATCCATATCATGGGTGCAGGCCTGGCCATCCACAAGCGCGAGGATGTCAACCGCCTCCAGAAGACCAAGACTTACCGCGGTATCCGGCACGCACTCGGCCTCAGACTGAGAGGCCAGAGGACCCGGAGCTCAGGAAGGAAGGGTTCGACAGTCGGTGTCCGCAGAAAAGGAGTCCCCGGACAGAGGCCAGATAAGGCCAAGAAGTAATAGGTGAAAGATGGGAAACCCAAAGAGATGCAGAAAAAAGTATGACACTCCAGGCCACCCTTGGCAGAAAGCCAGGATAGAGGAAGAGGCCAAACTATTGACAGATTACGGACTCAAGAACAAGCGTGAACTCTGGAAGCATGAAACTGAATTAAGAAATTTCAGGACCCGTGCAAGGAAGATGGCGCGCCTCACAGGCGACGAAGCAGAAGCCGCAAAGGCCGAACTCTTCGCAAAATTGAATAGTCTTGGTATCTTGGTCAAGACAGATGTGAGTCTTGATGATGTGCTCGGACTAACTATTCAGGACTTCCTTGAACGTCGATTACAAACGCAAGTGTACCGCCAGTCCTTAGCGCACACTCCAAACCAGGCAAGACAGTTTATCACCCACGGTCACATAGCTCTCATTGACAAGAAAGTTACAATCCCAAGCCTTGCAGTTAAGAAAGGTTT
>CAZHTU010000022.1:0-9445 GCA_964535815.1 Candidatus Undinarchaeota archaeon | reverse complement strand
TCTGTAGTTCTGCTCCTGATGATGACTGTTGCTGTCGCAGGTATCGCTTGGTTTTGGATAACTGGGATGACAGATACCTTACTTGAGGAAAAGGCAGGCGCCGCTATCAAACAAGAGGTCGCCAGATTGAGTTTTGATATATCTATCCCAAGCTATTCTATGGACTGTAATGTTTCACAATCAGTCAGTAAGAGTGCGAATGATGGTAGGCGTGCACTTAATATCACCCTTAATCTCCTCGGAAAGGCCGCAGGTATTGACAAGTCAGAACTCGAGACCATTACTATTACTTCGGTCACTGTCGATGGAACGGTCGTTGCCACTGGTGATTATTTAGCAAGCAGTGAGAATCCTACAATCGAATCTGGCGAGATTACACAAATCGTGTTCCAGAATGCAGTTCATAATGGTGCAGAGGGCAAGTATGTCAAATGGCTCGCAGTGAATGAGACAGCCCAAGACGCAGTAGCAGATAATCCTATGCACTGGGAAGATGTGGAAATAACACTTACAACCGACAAGGAAACAAGTGTCGTTCGTGATCTTCGTTTAGACGCAAATAAAAAGTGCATCTGAAATGAAAGCACAAATGACTGCTCTCGGGGCGGTCTTGCTAGTTGGAATTCTTATAGCAATTATTGGGTCGACTTACATGTGGGGCAAACCCATTGTCGAAAAGTGGGAGAGTTTGTCAGCATATGAATATGCCAAGGTCAAGCAAGTAGAGATAAGAGACGCAATTTCTCAAGTGGCAAAAGGTGAGGGAAGTCAGTATTCTATTGCTCTTGACTTGACGCATTTAGGTGTATCTTTAGAGGAAGGGAATGCGTACCGAAATGAGTCGGGAGTTTTTTTGGTTGATAAAAACGCAATAGATATTTACACTGACCAAGCTATCCCTGTGGTCATGGGTGGTGCTTGGATACTCATAGACCCAACTGAGGATAATTTCCTGCCGATAGGACAGATGGAATCTGACGGTGCAGGTGTCGTGCTGGCCATGAATGTGTATGAAAAGACGCATGTTCGCCTTTGGTATCGGGACCTGTACGACAATGAGACAGAGAGATATTATAGGATTCAATTGCAGAAGTCAGGCATCACAGGAATGGAAGGCGGGGACTATAAACTTGTTCTCAAAAATACTGGTGAAGGAACAGGTGCCGGCCTTTTGGAGAATTACACGATTACTAATATCTCAGTAAGCCTCACGTGAGAAGATATTTATAGACTTGACACCAAAAGACGTGCATGGAGTACACTCCAAAGGGAATGAAGTATGCAAGAGAAGTGCTAAGAAAACTAGTAAACATTCCGAGTACGAGTGGATATGAAGAGAAAATTGCAGATTACGTGCTTGAAGAACTAGAAGAAATCCACAAGATTCGTCCCTTTGAATTCGCTCCTAAAAAAGATAAAAAGAACAATGTGTACGCAGTCTTTGGCTCTGGTAAGGATACGCTGATTATTAATTCTCACCTAGACACGGTCCCTGAGAGCAATAATGTGGGGGGCATACATGAAGCCTACTTGAAAAAGAGTGAGGATGCTGAGGAGTGGCACTTTCACGGACTTGGCGCAAGCGACTGCAAAGCCGGCGTTGCATCAATGTTATTTTTGGCAAAGCAACTTGCAGAAGATTGTGAAGAAGAGAATAAGAAAGGTTCAATCCTCTTTTTGTTCACGACCATGGAAGAGCACAAGCCTGAAGGCGAAATAGGGGGCTCGACATATTTCAGTGGGAATTGTCCGCCTGAGTTGAAAAAATTCCAATATTCAAAGGGGTGTATTGTTTGTGAACCCACCATTGATGGGAATGCAAAGATAGGGTACACACCTTACTTCTTGATTGGGGGCAGGGGAAGATATTGCAATCTCATAGAATTCAAGAACAATAAAGATGCAGTACTATTCATCAGGAGGATGATGGTCACACCGATGAGAGTAGGCAAGTACTATGGAAAAGAGATGCCAGAGAGTATAGCTGCCATCCGTGCGGAAATTGGGCTCAACAAACGAAAGGGTGGAAAAAAGATTCCGACATTTGTGAAGATTGATTATCGAATGCTGCCTGAACCTGACGCAAAAATGTCTCTTAAGACAAAAGTGCAAGAAACAAAAAACATTATCCGAGAGAAACTTCTCTGGGCTAACGGTGTGAAACATGATAAGTTGAATATACACACAATAGACGCAAAAGAAATATCAAAAATAGAGAGTAGGAAAAATCATCTCAGACTAACGCTTCATGGAGAGACTGGACATACTGCACGACCCAGACAAGGGAAAAACGCGCTTTACCGTGCTATTCGCGTTTTGGATGTTCTTGATAGGTTTGGACTCGAACTGGTCAGCATTGAAACAAAAGTAGAGAAAAGCGGATACAACCAAATTCCTGATAGGTGTGAAGTAGTTTTGAAAGGTGAAAAAAAGAACCATGGTTCTTTCTTAGAGTATATAACCACTGAAAAATTCAAAAAGGAGTTTGCAATGCCTGATAATAAAGGTAAGCCAAGACAAATCAATGCAAAGTTTAATACGAACAGGAGGAACTGGCGCATTTTCAAAGGTTATTTATTGGATACGAGTGCCGCACCATTTGTACGGCGCTTAAGGCACGCTACCAAAATAGTATGGGGTGTGAATGCAGAGAGGAGTGTCGCCCTCGGTGCTTCAGACGCCATGGAGTTCTTTAGGTGGGGCAAGGGAAAGATGGCTGCTGTTGAATTTGGTCCAGGAATGTATTATGAGTGCCACAAGCCAAAAGAATTCGCTGTTTTAGATCCTATGTACGATTGGATTTGGACAATGAGGTATTTCTTATTGAAGCATTTTGCACAGGGCAAAAAAGATATGACTGTGGATAAATACGGAAAAGAAGTGAAAGGTGAAAAAGGAAAGTCAGTCAAGTCTGTCAAGGAGATCGGCGGGGGATCTAAGTTTTTTTAGTGTCTTTTCGTCAATAACTGGGATTCCTGATATTTCTTTCTTGCCTCCCTTCTCTGTGATAAAGACTGGTTCGGCACCAAGAAAATCTGAAATCTGTTTGAGCATCTTTGCGCGGTTCTTCAGGCCGCGGTTGCCGAGACCTGAAACAATACGTTCGTCTTTTTCGTCTGCGACTACATTGGCTGGAGCTTTTTGGGCGTATCCGATTTCGAAGCCTATTGAGTGGAGCTTGTTCACGACGACGTGTTCAAAGTGCGGAAGTTCGCGGGAGATGTGGGTGTGGACTCGTTCAAAGATGTTTACAGGTTTGAGAACTGAGCGTTCAAATGTCTCTTCCATTGCTATTGCCTTGTCCACTGTTGTGGCAGAGCCTTTTTCGTATTCGAGGACATATCGTCTGCTCACACCAATCTTGCGGCCGAACTGGCCGAGGGATAGGTTCAGTTTTTCTCTTTCGCGCTTAAGTGCCGGACCGTCTATCTCGACATAGAATCCACCGCGAGCGGCGCGGACGAGTGGGTGCACACCTGAGACTAACATTTCTCTGAGGGTTTCAAGATTGACAGCAGGAACACCTTCGCGTTCGTATACTGTTCCGTCGCGTAAGAGTCCGCCGTGGGAATCTTCGGCGATTATCAAAGTGTTGGCGTGGAGTTCTTGGGAAAGCGAGTTGAGGTCGGAGACTTGGGCGTCGTCAAGATTGTCTATAGATTTGATTGTCTTGACAAACAAGAGTTTTTTGCCCTTGCGCGCAATCATGTCGTATGAGTAAGGTCCGGGACACTCAACCGTGCCATAGCCTGCGTCGGCCAGCAAATCGCGCACTTGTTCATTAATATCTGATCTCATCTAAACCAAAACAATTATAATCTGACCGCCTAATATTTAAAAGCGATGGGCCTGTAGCTCAGCTTGGTTAGAGCGTCGGTCTTATATGGCAGCGTTCTGTATGAGCAGGCACCGGTCGAAGATAGCCGGAGGTCGACGGTTCAAATCCGCCCAGGCCCACCACCACCCTTTTGCTTCGCAAAAGCGTGGGCGGAAAATATTATTTCTTTGGTGCAGCTTTCTTTCTAAAAGAAAGATGCGTCCAGGCCCACTCGTACCCCTTTATTTTTATATTGAGTGCGCTTACTAATTGTCATGGAACGAAAGCATTTTGAGATGACGCTGGTCGGACTCACGTTCGTGATGACGCTTGCGCTTCTCTTTTTGCGCACGATGTTTGTTGCGATTGGTACTGTTGGCGGGGCTGTGGCTACTTCAGTGTTGATGCCTTCGTTTATCTTTTACGCAGTTGTTATGGTCGGAATGGGTGCCGTGCTTTTAGCTCCAATTGGTATGCATGTGTACTATTCCAAAGCTACAGTTAAAGTGGCCCAGATTTCACAGCAGAAGTGGGTTGTCGACGCAGAGATTAAGCTAGATGCTGGGTTCAATGAATTGAAGAGACTAGTTGCTGAAAATGATGTGAATGGTGCGAATGCAAAGTACAAAGAGCTTGAAAAAATCTACAGATGGCTCGAGAAATATGAGGTCTCTGAGGATAAGAAAAGGAATTACGCACTTATGCTAGACAACATGAAGACCAAGATTGCATCGATTGGTGCGTAATGGTAACGTTTTTATTCTGCTGACACCCTAACAAGACGGGATGAAGTCCTATTCACTGGTGATTACTGAGAAACCTAGTGTCTCGCGCAGGGTCGCTGGGGCATTGGCAGATGATGAGGTTGGGAGCCACAAGGACTACGGTGTTGAGTACTTGTCGTTTACTCACGAAGGTGAAGAGTTCTATGCTGTTTCTGCGGTTGGACACTTGTACGGATTAAAGCAGAAGAGCGGAAAGTGGGAATATCCTGTTTTTGATGTAGAGTGGGTGCCAATCTGGGAAGCGAACAAAACTGCAGGTTTTGCAAAGAATTATTTGAGGACAATTAAAAAGCTTGCAAAGGACGCTAGCAAGTTTTATTTAGCAACAGACTACGATATTGAGGGAGAATTAATAGGGCACAATATTCTGGACAAAGCCTGTCCTGCTGGGGCGTTTGAAAAGGCAAAGAGGCTTCGTTTCTCTGCATTGACGCAGAAAGAATTATTGGATGCATTCAAGAACTCAGGACAACTAGACAGAGCGCTTGCAGAGGCTGGAGAATGCAGGCATATATTGGACTGGTATTGGGGAATTAATTTGTCGCGCGCACTTATTCATGCATTGAGGAATGCTACTAATCAATTTTTGACTTTGAGCACTGGACGGGTTCAGGGACCGTCCCTTAAGATTTTAGTAGACAGAGAGAGGGAAATTAAGAAGTTTGTATCTGAACCTTTCTGGAGGCTCTCATTGCCGTTCTTAGTAGATAAGAAAGAATTTGTGGCATGGCATGAAAAGGGGGATTTCAAGGACAAAACTGAGGCAGAAGAAATCAAGAAGAAGTGCTCTGGAAAAGAAGGAAAAGTCGAAGACTTCACAACAAAACAGATTGAGCGGGAACCACCTACTCCTTTTGATTTGACCACTTTGCAGACTGAATCTTATAGGGTCTTCAAATTCAATCCAAAGTACACACAAAAGCTTGCGCAGACCCTGTATGAACAGGGATTAATCACATACCCGAGGACAGCAAGCCAGAAACTTCCGCCAAGTATTGATTACGCGGGGATATTGTCTTCACTTGAGACAAACCCATTGTATTGCGAATTGTGTAAGGAGATAGTGAAAGGTAAACTTAAACCAACTGAGGGAAAAGGTACTGACCCTGCCCACCCGGCTATTTATCCAACAGGTGAACGGGCCAAGGGCCTTGGAAATCCAGAACAAAAATTGTACGACTTGGTTGTCAAGAGATTTATGGCAGTATTTGCCACGCCTGCAATTAGGGAGACTGTCACTTTGAAGATAGGGTGTGAAGACGAAATATTTGTCTCAAAAGGTTCACGAACTGTTGAACAAAATTGGCACAAGTTTTATCAGCCATATGTCAATCTCAAAGAAGAAGAACTTCCTGTAGTTGAAAAAGGACAAAGTTTAGACACAAAAGATGTGGAGATTGTCGAGAAAGAGACACAACCCCCTACAAGATATACTCAATCCTCGCTCGTCAGGCAGCTTGAAAAGCTCGGTCTCGGGACCAAAGCAACAAGAGCAGAGATAGTGTCAAGACTTATAACAAGGAATTATGTCCAGGGACAGAGTTCACTTGAGGTTACTAAATTTGGCATGGGGGTTACTTCTGCACTTGAAAAACATTGTGATGATATTCTGGACCCGAAGCTGACTAAAGAAGTTGAAGAAGAGTTGGTGAAGATTAGGGAAGAGAAGATTAGCAAAGAGGATGTGTTGGAGCGCGCTGTGAAAGAATTGGGAAATATTCTTGAAAAGTTCAGGAAGGAAGAGAAAGGAATCGGTGAAGAGTTGAAAGACTCTTATATAGGGATGAAGCGTGCCCAACGAGAAATCGGAAAGTGTCCTAACTGCGGTAGTATGCTTAAGATTGTTGTTTCTAAAGCTACCAAGAAACGATTTGTCGGCTGTTCTAATTATCCTAAATGTTCTACAGGTTTCCCATTACCGCAGAAGGGAAGTATTACAGTACTACCAAAACCATGTACCGAGTGTGACCACCCTATGGTTTCTGTTGTCGGGCTAGGCAAGCGGCCCTGGAGGCTTTGTATAAATCCTAAGTGTCCGACAAAAGTAAAGCCTAAGGCCCCAGATAGTAAGGATAGCGCGGCTGAGTAGCGGTTGTAGGTACCATTTCTCCACGGTCCTTCTTGTAGTTCTGGAAGAATGTACAATTATCGAAATTGTGTATGTCCCCTTGCTGACAGACACCGCGGTTAGTGGCCATGCAGAAGTGGACACTGCCTGATTTCGAGCTGTCAATCCAATACGGGCAAATCCTGCGTTTTTTATCCTCTCTTCTCATAGACTTTCACTCCTTTGCTTGTTCCTACAATCACTTTAGTCACCATTTCCTTAGGAAAGATTCCGTGTTCTACCACCCCTGGAATTTGGCTAATCTTTTCGCCGAGTTCAGGGATGACCTCAGAAAAGCGACAATCAAGAATTAAGTTGCCATTGTCTGTGATAAAATCACGCTTTGTTACTTTTGCACCGAGTGCTTCAAGGCGTTTTTTTGCCTCGGTCCAGCCGAAATCAAGTACTTCTACTGGGAGTGGGAACGTGAGTTTGTCAACCATCTTTGATTCATCTGTGATTACTATGAATTGTTTAGCAGTAGAATCGATTATCTTCTCACGGGTTAATGCCCCGCCCCCACCTTTTATCAGGTTTAAGTCAGGGTCTACTTGGTCAGCACCGTCAATCGCGATATCAATTGAGTCGCATTCATGAAGACGGATTAGTTTTATTCCGACCGATTCGGCGAGTGCTGCCGTATCTTTAGAAGTAGGAATACCTCTGATATCCTTGTCTTTGAGTGCTTCAACAGCAAATTTTGCAGTTGAGCCGGTTCCAAGGCCCACCACCATGCCGTCCTTAACAAGTTTCACTGCCTCTTCTGCAGCTAATTTCTTTAGCTCTTCCATTTCTTAAGCACCTCAATCACTTTTGGAGCGACTGTAACTTTAGAGAGAGGAGTTGGGATGGTGTCGGCGCAGATCACACTGTCCGTCTGCTTGAGGACCTTGCCAAGCGAGCCCTCACAGAATACACCGTGAGTTGCGGCAGCGAAAACATCTACTGCACCTGCCTCCCTAATCAGTCCGAGGGCCTTGCACATTGTTCCTGCAGTTGTTATCATGTCATCAAGGAGTAGAACTTTCTTTCCTTTGAGAGGCGGGACACCTTCTATAGTCACTGTCTCGCTGTCCTTCCGGCTCTTGACCATCGCTTGTCCGCCTACCTTTCGCGCTTGGGCAGCAGAGCCTTGATCAGGAGTTATTACAATGAGTTTGCCGTGTTTCTTGGTCATATATTCGAGTAAAAGGTCGCTTGCAGTTAAGTTGTGGGACTTGAGTCCGAAGGCCTCAAATGCGCCTTCTTCTCTATATAGATGGAGATCAACAGTAACCAGGAAGTCAACGCCGAGTGATTTAAGTATCTTGAAGATAGTTTCTGAGCTCACAGCCTCTCCAGGATTGAACTCTTTGTCCTGACGCGCGTGAGCCACGTAAGGAACAACACATGCTACCCGTTTCGCACCGAGACGTTTTACAAGGTCCACGAGCAGGAAAAGCTCAATAAGATTTTTGTAAGGAAGATGAGTGCTCTGGACGATTATTACTTCGTCCTTGACCTTTTCTTTTATCCTGAGGTAGGCCTCAAGGTCAGGAAAGGTCTTCCTCTCTGGAATTATGAGTTTTTCACCCATACCATCTGCGATTCGTTTCGCAAGTTCGATGGATGCGGAACCAGCTATAATCATGCTTGAGATAAGTACGAACAAATTTAAATAGTTGGGCAAGTTATGGGAAACCATGCTACAAGTATTACTCGTGCTTATGCTTATGGTGAGTGGTTGTGCAGGCGGTGCGGAAGGTCCCACTGCTGAAATCGAAAAGATTGAAGAAACAAACTTACCTGAAGCAGAAGAAAGAGAAGTAGTAGAGGAACCAGAAACAGAGGTAGTAGATGAACCTGAGGTGGAGAGTCCACCTGAAGGCACTAATGCATTAGATCTTTGTTCTAAAATAACAGGTTTTGCTGAAAAGCAGTCCTGCACTGGAAAAGTTGCAGAAGCAGTGGCTTTGAAAGGTGCTGAAGATGCAGTCTCTATTTGTGATGGGTCTGAAGATACTGACACATGCTATCAGAGAATAGCTCCGGTTATTGCTAAGACTGATGTAGTCAAGGCAACAGGATTGTGTTCTGGAATCACAAGTCAGTATCAGGATACGTGCTATGCTGGCGTTGCAGAAGCAGCAAAGGATGAATCTGTGTGCGAAGATGCGAGTTCGAAAGATGGATGCTATGGTGCTGTGGGACCTGTTCTCGGAAAAGAAAAGGGATTAATGGCGTGCGCAAAGGTCGGCACGTTTGCATCGGATGCATGCTATGCTGCATTGGCAGCAGAAGTTGCAAAGACCAGTCAAGATGATGCACTTGCGGTTTGCGAACAGACGACAAGTGACAGCTGTTATTCAGCAGTCGCGCCAGTCATTGCTACCAAGGATGAGTCAAAAGCTAAGGAACTGTGCACTGAAGTGTCTTCATCGCTCCAGGACAACTGCTATGTGGATGTCATGGAAGTGACAAAAGAAGAAAGCATATGCGACCTCGTGATGAGTACCGACAAGTGCTATGTTGCAATCGCGCCTTTGCTCTCCAAAGACAAAGGTCTGGAGTACTGTGCCAAGATTAGCTTCTTTACAGACAGGGAAGCATGCATCGAAGCAGTCGCTGTTGAAGCGAGTCCAGATGAAGCAATAGGGATCTGTGACGAGACCTCTGAAGATATCGACACGTGTTATCAGATGATAGCTCCGGTTATTGCTAAGACTGATGTAGTCAAGGCAACAGGATTGTGTTCTG
>CAZHTU010000021.1:0-9521 GCA_964535815.1 Candidatus Undinarchaeota archaeon | reverse complement strand
CTGGAGAATCTGGCTCTGGCTCACCTGGTTCAGGTTCGTCAGGTTCTGGCTCAGGTTCTGGAGCTGGTTCGGGCTCAGGTTCGTCTGGCTCAGGCTCATCTGGTTCAGGCTCGGGAGCTGGTTCTTGCTTGTCTGGCTCTGATTTGGCGGCTTCAGGTTCAGACTGCGGCTCGCCGCCTTCGCTTTCGTCCTCAGGCACTTCAATCTTGATTTCCTCAGGCGGGGGAATGTCTAGGTGTTTTGTGTCTTCCTCTGTAAGCCCACCCTTGCCGAAGTACATCTGGAACTTTTCAGTCGTGTTGAGCAGTCTTGTTCTGCCATATCTCTCAGCAGTGATGAAGGCGCGGTCTACTAATTCATGGACGTACTCATAGGCGCGATTGCCCATCAGGTGGACGAGCTCAGACTGCTTGACTGGTTGTTTGTAGGCGATGAATGATAAAGCCTTAAGCACGCCGCGGGAAAGTTCGATGTCCGGAGCCATTGTCTTGACGTGGTCTAAGTATTGGCCCTTAATGTCCATCTTGTAGGAATTTGTGAGCTTGACTATCGTGATTGCAGAATCGCGCTTTGAGTAGTCTTCGGTAAGTTCGGTGACGAGCTTTTCTATCTGCTCAGGAGACATCTGGAGCATCTCTGCTAATTCTTCACGCTTCATCTCATGGCCTGCTATGAACAGCGCGGCCTCAACTAGTTTCTTGTCCTTTTGCATCTTTATTCACAAATATCTTGATGGGTCCGAACATCTTTTCCTGCTCAAGTGATATCAGTCCATCATTTGACAGGTGGAGGACTGGAATTATTGTCCTTGCAATCTCTTTCTTGCTCTTTTTCTTGAGCAGTCCGAAGAAGGTGATAAACGGTTTTCCAGAGACCATATCCCTAATCTTTTTCATGACCTTTTCGATTGCCTCTCCGATGTTGTACTCAGGAATTACAAGCTTGAAAGGTTCGATACGCTCTTCTTCTCTGCGTATTGCTTTGCGCTCCTTCTCTTTCAGAACTTTCCTTAGGGAAACCAAAAGGTCATCTATGGTGACCTTGGACTTTGGTGCGCGGATAAGCATCGGTTCTAGCATCGGGAACTCAGGTGGAGGACGGTCCTCGCCTTTGTCAAAGTCTTCCGCATACTGTTCCATGTATTCCTCGATAATCTCGCGCGTGTTTCTGAGCACGACAGAATCGGATTTCATGCGGAGAAGAATTGCGGCAGAAAGGACAACCTTACCGGGAACACGAAAATCAAAAACCTTCATCTGACGGATTCGCTCAAGGCATTTCTCAGCCAGTACACCAACATCAATGTCCCACGGGTCCATTTTCTCTTTTCGAACAGTATCGATGATAAATACTTCCCAGTCTTCGTGCGTCTCGACCATGCCATATAATTGTTCTGCGTCCATCAGATCATGTCTCCGAATCCCTGAACCAATTGGCATGCTTGTGCTATCGCTTTATCCCCGCCGCGCTCCAGGTGCGGACCGTGGCCTGGAAGCAAGAGACGAACGCCGAGCTCTGAGAGCTTTTTTAGAGAAGCTTGCAAGTTGGAGGTATTGCCGCCTGGCAAATCTGTGCGGCCGACACCCTGCGCAAAGATAGTGTCGCCTGAGATTAAGATTTCAGCATCGTGGTCGTAGAGACAAATTGAGCCGAGCGTGTGGCCGGGCGTGTGAATGACTTCTAGAGGTGTCCCATCTATCTTGAAACCATCGTCAATCATGGTCACGTCTATGCCCATGAGCTCTTCGTCAAGAAGACTATCTGCAGTGAATCTGTCTGGGGTTTTGATGTGTTCGGCATCGAGCCGGTGGGCGAAGAATTCTGGGTTGAATTTCTCTTTAAGCTTGTAATTCCCGCCTATGTGGTCAACATGACAGTGAGTATTTATGACATGAGTAATCTTGTTCGGGTCGAGCTTGGCATTCTTCATCTCCCAAAGCATCGGTTCAATGTAACTTGGCGCGCCCGTATCTATGAGAATGAGCTCTTCTTCTGCCTGGAACACGTAACAATTACTTGAGTAGGCTTTACCTCCGAATTTATAGATAGTTTCTGTCACTAGCATCGTGTATCGCCTAGTCCATCTCCACGCCAACGATTTGAGAACCGGAATCAGTCATTGTAACTCCATAGAGTCGGTCCGCCTGTTCGAGGACTGAATCATTATGGGTAATGATAATGAATTGTGCAGTTCCGGCTTTGGCAGACTCAGCTATCATATTGCCGAGCATGTCTGAATTAACTTTATCAAGTGCAGCATCGACCTCGTCAAGGATGTAGAATGGCGCTGGCCTGTACAACTGGATTGCGAAGATGAAAGCGAGCGCAGTCATTGTCTTTTCCCCTCCTGAAAGGGCTTCGATGTTAATGAGCTCTTTGCCTTTCGGTCGGGCCTGGATGAGCATACCTCCCTCAAATGGAGTATCTGGACTCTGGAGAATCAAATGAGCCTCCCCACCGGGTGAGAGCTTCTTAAATGTGTCTTCGAACTTGCTTGAGATTTCCAGGAAGGTTTCCATAAAGATTTCCTGCTTCTTGGTTTCTATCTCATCCATGAAGTCCATTACTGCCTGTTTCTCTTCCTCGAGCTTTTCCATCTTCGACACTAGGTCTTCATAGTCTTTCTTGATAGTATCATAAGCCTCTATTGCGAGCATATTGACTGAACCGAGTTCGGCAAGGTCTTTCTCATTCTTGGAAATCATATTCTCAAGTTCGCGCTCGCCGTGCTTGATTTCGAGCTCTTTACCTTCGTACTCTTTGTAGGCCTCTCTTACATCTACCAATCTCTGGTCGATTTTCGCTTTCTCGACCTCCAACTCATTTCTCTCGCGGTTGAGGTCGCTCAATTGTAGATAGACTTTCTTGTTCTCGTCTCTTACTTTCTCGATTTTTTCAAGTAAAGTGGAACGCTCTTCTGATTGCTTGCCTTCGGCCTTGACCATAGTATTCTTAAGCTTGTCAAAACTTTCTTGCGCCGATTTGAGCTTGTCACTGACTTCTTCGAATTCTTTTCTCTGGGCTTCAAGTTCTTCCTGGATCTTGCTTTGCCTTCCGCCGCCTTCGCTGATGGCGCGGACCTTGCTCAGTATGCCGTCGAGGGTTCCGACAAGTCGTTCTTTCTCCCTCTCAAGACTGCAGAGGATATTATTCTCCTTCTCAAACTCATCAGTCTTTTGCTGAAGTTCGTACTGGCTTGAGTTCCTAAGCTCTTCTATGGCCTTCAGCTCTGCACTGAGCTTATCCACATCCTTCTCAAGGTCCTTGGAAAAGCTCTGAACTTTTTTCACAGTCCCGCCGGTTATTGCGCCTGAGCGTTCGAAAAGTTCGCCTTCCAAAGTGACCATTCGGTACTTGCCAATGCCAAGCTTGCGCGCCTTGTCAACAGAGTCAACAACAAGTGTACTCTGGAAGACGTGCTCGAATATCTTGCGGTATTCAGGTTTGAAACTGACTAAATCAATCGCATTTTTGGTGCCTGAGACATTTTCAACCTTGTGGCCCTTTATCTTGTTCAGTGGGAAGAAAGTGACGCGCCCAGCTTTCCTGGACTTGAGGTGGTCGATACACTTCTCTGCAACCGTGTCATCGTCCACAACCACCGAATGGATTCTGCGCCCAGCCGCAACAGAGATTGCAAGCTGATACTTGTCAGGAACGTCTGCAAGCTCACTCACTGGACCGTGGATACCTTTCATCTCTCCGCGAAGTCCGAGAACTTCCTGAATTGCGCGTGGATATCCTGCGCCGGACTGTTGTGTCTCGTACTCTGAAGCTATTCTGGTATACTCGCGGTTCTTGGTTCCGAATTCCTGGTCAAGTTCCTGGACGCGCTTCATAAGGTCGATTTTTTCTTTTTGGAGTTTGGATACAAAATCGTCCTGTTTCTCTAGCTTGGACTTTGTCTCTTTGAGCTCCTCGCGCATTGCAACCTGCTCGGTCTTGAGCTGTTTTATCTCTTTTTGGGCATCGTCCGAAGTGATTGAGGTAAGTTCCTCTTCTTTGAGACGGATGGATTCGTTCAATCGTTCAATTGATTTTTCAATCTCACTGATTTCGTCGCGCTTCTCGTCAAGTTCATTGCCTTCAGCTATGGATTTAGTCTTGAGCAGAACCTCATCTATTTCATTTATCCGCTTTTGAGCTTGCTCAATCTCTTGATCTTTTCCTTTGTGCTTCTCTTTAAGCTCGGTTTCTTTGGAGTCTATCTTCTTGTAGTCCTTTGCGATTATCTCAAGTTCTTTATTGGCTTTCTTTATCTTGATAGCAAAAAGTTCACCGCGGTACTGTGCCAATCTCTTATTGATGTCCTGATATCTCAATGCCTGATTGCGCTCTGCTTCTGCATTCTTCAGGTATTTCTCCCTCTCTCGGAAGACTGCTTTGGCCTCGCCAATCTTTCCGTCGACCTTCTCCAGCTCGCGGACTGCACGATTCTTCTTCTCTTCGTACTCAGAAATCCCAGAAATCTCATCGATTATCTCTCGTCTTTCGAGCGCATTCATCTCGATTATTCTCGCAACATCCCCTTGGAGAATAATGTTGTGACCATCCGGGTGGATTCGCGCTTTTGACAGGACGTCAGCTATCTGGGCGCGCGTCGAGCGGACGCCATTGATTCGAAATGTCGACTTCCCGTCGCGGCCAATATCTCTTTCGATTTCAACCTCTTTGGATTCAATCGGAAGTTCATGTCCTGAGTTGTCAAATTTTATGGCGACTGCCGCACGGGAAGCGGCCTTGCCTGTTTTTGCTCCATTAAACACAAGCTGAGCAAGCCTATCTGCACGTAAGCTCTTAACGCTCCTTCGTCCCAAAACGAAACAAAGTGAGTCAATGATATTTGATTTTCCAGAGCCATTAGGACCTACAATCGCTGTGAATCCCTTAGGAAAATCAATAGGTGTGAACTTTCCAAAGGACTTGAAACCCTTGATTGAGAGCCTGGTAACATTAACCATGCCAAATGGTAATGCATTTCAGGTATAAAATCCTTACCAAAACCGTCAGAGTTAAAAACTCATAGCGCTTAACAGTTGACGATGGAAGATACTGATTTTCTCAATAAGCTGAAGAAGGAACTCGAATCCGAACGCAAGGACAAAAAAGCTCTTTACAAGATGGTCGATGATGTATCCGGCGGAAAGCGGGTCGCAGAAAGGCTCGAGAAACTCAATGCCTCCGGGGACCGACTCTCCAAAGATTTAAAGAAACTAACAAAAGACGCGAAATCTACCACTGGTAAAGTTACGAACGTCGTGCTGAAGAAGTTAGAACCCCGGCTCCAGGAGTTTGAAGCTCATATAGATAAGAATCAAAAATCGTTTGAGGCGCGGGCAAAAAAGAGTCAAAAAGAATTTGAAGACCGTAATAAGGAATTTGATGAACTCAGAAAGAGAAGCAGACGCGGTATCCGAAGACTAGAAGACAAGCTTGCTGAACTGGAAAAGTCCGAAACCGAACAAGCTGAACGCATAGAGAAAGAAGCCAAGAGCCTAATCCGCAAGACATCACGAAAGTTAAGCAATGGTGTGGAAAAGGCAGAAGACCACATTAAAGACTTGGAAGACAAGAGCCGCAAGCATTTGGAAGGTCTTGAAAAGGAACTCGATGCGATTCGAAAGGATTTCAAGGACCGGCAGCGAGCCACAATCTCCACTATCAATGGTTACATAGACAGAGAATCACATGCCTTTGAAAAAAACAAAAGTGAAGGCATCAAAGAGCTCAAGAGAGTCCAGAAGCACAATCTGAAAGAATTAGAAAAAGAGATAGGAGGCCTCAAGAAGTTCGTTGCCGAAGAGCTCGTTGACATGAAGGGAGAAGTGGAGAGCTCTACACACAAGGGTGCGAATTCCATTGCCGCAATCCGAAAAGCTCAAACCGCGGCCGAGTGCAAACACGACGCAGCACTCGCAATTCTGAAAGACAAAATAGAAAAGGACCTTGACACGCTCGAAGAAAAAGCAGCAAAGTACATCTCACAATTTGACGAGCGGCTCTCGAAGATGAATATCGCATTATCCAAGGCCAAAAAGAGTCCTGAATCAAAGATTGACTCTGCAAAGAAGGCTATAGAACACAAACTCGACCTTAAGGTCCGCTCGGCCAAGAGCGAACTAAGGAAGGAAATAACTGACCTCAAAAAAACGTCTGGAGAAAGGTCAGACGCAGTCAGGGACAGAATGTCAACACTCGAGAAAAAGATAGAGAAACAGAACAAAAAAATCAGAGAGCTTGAGAAAAAGCTTTAGAGTTTCTCAGCCATATCCCAGAGCGAGTCAAACGCATGGGAAGTTTTTGACACACTATCTTTCTTAGTCACGACCTCAAATTCAGGGTCGAGCACCATCTCTTTCCCAAGAGAGGCTTCAGAACTTATGATTTTTTTCCCGTCGAGTATGAGTGCACTCATATCAGCACCATCTGCTATGGCGACTTCAACCCCGTCCTTGTGAAGCGTGTTCAAAGCTGAACCATTCACCTGCGTGATTATTTTCACAGGGAGCGTACGTCTCAATTGCAGGACTGTTTTGATAAGCTTGGTGTTTGAGGGGAAGACTGGAGTGGCAATCTTGACTGACTTCTTGCAGGACGCGACCTCGTCAATGACCTTGTCGAAGGTCATGCTTGGTTTCGTCTTTTTAGTTCTCTTGGCATGCGTCTTCCAGAACTCTGCGAGCCTGTCAATCTTTTCAGGTACGACTGAGAGTTCGGAAACTTTCTTGTCAACGACATCAACTTTATCTCCAATTCCAGTAATCAATTCTTTCTGGTCCTGGAGCTTGGCCACTTCATCCTTATAGCGGTCCACTGCCGTATCTTTTTCGCGCATGACGCGGACTAAATCGCTGTTAAGTTCCTTGACCCGCTTGGCCTTCTTTGCTGCAAAAAGTGCAAGGGCAGCAAACGCCAAGCTCAATATGACAGTTACCCAGAGCAAGAGAGTCTCGTTCGCCATTTGCAACAACGTATAGGCATTTCACATTTAAATATCTGTGTTTTGCCTCCAGGAAAGATTTTTAAACTTCCCTGCTTAAGGAATAAGCATGGACCCTATGTTACTCATGGTCGGATTCCTAATCCTGGTCGTGATTATACAAACATTCTATCTCCTGCGAGTAGCGCAGGAAGCAGATAGGTATCGGAAGGCCATGGAGACTGAAGATACAGTCAAAGGCCGTCTAGACAAGATTTTCGAAAATCAAGCAGACGTGCAAGCCTCTCTGCGAAAAGAACTCGAGGAAGAGTACACAGTCAAAATTGCGCGGCTCGAGTCTAAGCTTAGAGAGGCAAAAGGATTGCCGAGCGACGGAAAGATATCAGGTGCACTCAAACCCAAAGGTTCATTGAAAAAGGCAGCGAAATAGTTCAGAGAATTCTCAGATATCCAAGTAAGAGAATGAGCAGCAGCACTGAGATGAATGAGACTGAACGAGGTTCAATTGTGCGTACGAGCACTTTAGACGCGACCTTGTCCTCGCGCACCCACTTCTTGAGCTTTGAAATCTCGACTTTAGTGAGCATGCCTGAGATTGACTCGGTTGCGAAATAATCTTTCATTACGGCGACAAAATCTAAGAGGCCGCGTGCCATTCCTTTCTCCAAGGCCTTGCGCATTGACGTAATTGCGTCCGGATAGTATACTACCCGTTCGTCAATCTCCTGGTATTGGCCCTTGAGTATCATTCCTTCTTTTAGGCGTGAGACACGCACTTCGTGAGAGAGTTTAGTGTCTACGAGTCCATAAGCCCGCAGATAGGTAACCATGAACACGACAAATGCAAAGAAGATGAGTGTCCGTTGGTGAATAATAATTGAAGGGTCCATGACTGCAAGATACCCGCCAAAGAGGAAAACAAAAGTCATGATTTGTTTGCGGTACTTGCCGCTGAAAATGTCGCGCATAAAGACGAAAATAAGTACGACAAGAAGCGGTCCAATACCTGGCTTCCCCAGAAGACCAGCAAAGAAGTAGACAGTAGCGAAGATGAAAAGGAAGAAAAAGGTATTGAGCACGAAGTGCAATGGTCGTTTAGTCAGCGGCTCGAACAGCAATCGGACAAGGTTCGTCCCGCCGAACTCGTTTGCGAGCATCCCCATTTCAGTTGCCATACTCACAAATATCCTAAGCAAGAAAAGTAGAGCCGCGATTGCAAGGATTGAAGGGTATCCATAGACTCGCCCACTCACAAGCATGCTAGTTAGCACGAGGACAAAAAAGTCCAGGTCTGTAAAGACACCCATCATAAAAAAAGAAAAAGCAACAAAGAGCCCCATTGCCAAAAACTCGAGCCGGACCAGTGGGTCGATAGCCGAGTCAAAAAAGGCAAACAGTATCGTCGCTGGGAACGCAAAGATGAAGAGCTTAAACGCAGGCTTCTTCAGCAAAAACGTCAGCGAGATGAATAACAATAGGAACGCTAGCTTTATCATTTGGATCAACAGATTTAGCAGTCCAGAATCGCTTCACAACCGGCAGGGCATGCCTCTAGGCCTGCATCTATGTTACATTTTGCTCTGAGCTGTGCTTCGGTTAGGGAGTCTGCTGACTCATTGCCTGCCTTCATGACGCTTTGGATAAGAATCACTGCCAGTATAACAACTGCACCTGCAATCATCATCCACTCAAGTGAAACCTGCCCCTTGCCATTGAGTAAGCTACTAATCCGTCGCTTGAAAAGTTTTAGTGCTTTCATTTGAACCACTTTCATTTACCCCTATGAGCTTAAAAAGCTTTTGGAACTACCTAGCGTTTCACAAAGAACAGGAAAGCAAGTATTGCTACGATACCAATGCCTGCGTAGAGGAGTAGGTTGGACTGAGGTGCTTGTGGTTCTGCGACCACAGGTTCTGGCTCTTTTTCTTCTTCCACAGGTTCGGGTTCTTCGATTAATTCTGGTTCAGGCTCAGGCTCGTCTGGTTTGGGTTCTTCAACTATTGCAGTAGGGTCAACCACTGTGTGGATTCCTAATTCAGCTGACGCACCGGTGCTTGTGGTCACGGTTCCGAAATTAAGCTCGCCTGCAATCGCAGGTGTGAAAGTTATCTTGAAGGTGTAGGATTCACCTAGTTCGAGGTTTTGAGTTCCTGCTTCAACATCAGCGTATCCAGAGCTCGCTTCAAGAGAGAGGTCAGTAGCAGCTATTCTGCCAATATTAGTGACCTTGACTGCTATTGGTATCGGGTTGTCAATGAAGATTTTGCCTGGCACTTGGGGCTCAATCTTGAGGACGGGTTGGAACTCAAAGTAGGTCTCAGGACTGAAAGCAAAATTTCCTGACCCGCATTTCGTGTATTCGATAGTGTTCACTTCGTTCAATTTAAGCAGGTCTGAGGCGAAAGAATCGCTCAGAATTGCACATTTGTTCTCGAATGTGTCCAATACATAAGCATCTTGACCATTTAAGCGCATCCTGAATTGGGGTGGGTCCGCAATTAACTGGACAGGCAAAGACAAATCAACGTACTCTGCAAGCTTCGAAGGCATTATAAGATTGAAAGGCCCGAGATAAGTCTCG
>CAZHTU010000020.1:1882-9744 GCA_964535815.1 Candidatus Undinarchaeota archaeon | reverse complement strand
AACGCAGTAACAAAGTCTCCGCTCACTTTTGATACAGAATACCTTCCTCACACATATCAGATCAAAGTAACAGAGCTACTTCAAAAACTTACTAGCTACAAAGAAAATTACTTTGAAAAAGGAGTTATTCCTAATTTAGACACGGATTTCGATCGAAACTTATGGAATACATTTCTATGCTATATCGATCATTCCTCGTTCTTCTATTGGAGTCACTAGTGCATCTGCGTCCTCCTCTATGAGGAGAGATTTGATTGCATCTTCGAATGATTCTCCGAATAAGACGTGAAGATTACCACCGCGCTCGTCCCTCATTCGGGTGAGAAACCTTGTTGCTTCAAGTAATCGTGTGTAAAAATCGAAAAAAGATTGATGTTTGACCTCAGAAGTGTCAATGAAAAAGAGAAATACTGGGTCAGTGAAGTTCTTTATCTTAGGAATCATGCGTGGGTATGGAGCGCGAACAGCAAACAGCGTGCTCATATGAAACCTCTTGCAATCGAGTACGTAAAGATGCTTAGAATAATAGCTGCTACTAGTAGTGCTGGTGCAAGAAGTGTGCTAAATGCTGAGACTGCGTTTATAGTGGAGACAATCTGTGTTGAGCTCCCAGGACCGAGCACATTCACGGCCAAATCAGCAGAATCGATTGCCACTTCTACTTCTTCGAGATTTCCAAACGCCTGGTCGTAGGCTTGGTCGAGCGCCTCCAGGACTTTCTGGAAGACTTCTTCGGTGTATGACATGCCAAGCGGATTCTCTCCTCCTGCAACTGTGTTCACAGTGTGTGTGTCTGAAGTGATTACCTCACTAAGACTCACACCTTTGTGATGAAGATGTTCAATTATTGCTTCACGCAGTTCTCCGACCATGTTATTCGCGTCGATGAAGACCATTGCAGAGAGGCTTTTGGACTTCATGAGAATCAGACCTAATCCTTTGCTTCCCATGCCGTGAGAGACTGAGAGTGGTACCTCTATTGAAGAAACACCAACAGAAAGCTTGCCCTGCTTTTGTTCTGAGAGGTCTTTTGAGAAACTGGAGACACTAGAGATAAGACGGTGACCCATCTCTGAACCTGAAGATACTGACCGAGCGATGCCAGTGTAGCAGTTGTGGCCGTCCATATAAACTGCGTTTACAAACTTGCTTGCCTCACTCAAAATGCTGAAACCAATACCCAAATCAATATCTTCTGTTGTCTCTGGCGCAAAACTTGAAATCATACATGCGCGCTTTCCAGCAGAAAATCCGAATAATTGAGGATTACCTTTCGCCAAAGGTGCAGAAGCTCGGCGCGTGAAGGATAGATTGTCTATAAGTTTCCGATAAGCGCGTTTCACCTTTTCCATCTCTGCATTGTTCACTAGATTTGTATCATGGGTGCCTGCACCCTTTGCAAAGAAAGCAGGGCACTTGTACTTTGTTGAGAGATAGGTCGCAAGTACAGCAGGCAGGTTGCTCGAACCTAGTGTGCCAAATGGTCCAGGATGGATAAAAGGTGCCGCGACTATAGCCTTCATTTTGCCTTTTGCCCTGAAGGCTATGACGCCTACCTTCGTAATGATAGTCTCACCAAAAGACTCGAAGATTCCTTCAAGTTCCTTTGATTCTGTCTCGAGGTTTGAAAGGGAGTAGTTCACAAGGTCCATCAGGCTTATCCCAAAATTACTTCGTATTGGGGCTTCAATCATCCAGATGAGAGCTCGCAAAGCCAGCATCAAAAAGATTGCGCTAATCGTTATTTTTGAGAGGAGGAATAGTCCTGAGAAATCACCTAAATATTCAGGGGTGCCAAACGCTTCAATAGAACGGACGATAATGAAGCAGGCAAGCATAAAAATACTCTGGAGCCCTGCAGGAGGAACTGACCATATAGTTGATTTAAAGAAAAATACTCTGAACAAGAGAATACGGAGAGTAAAGACAGCAGTGACAGCGACAACGAAGAGATAGAATTCTGCGTTCGTGAATCTAGTTAGGACGGAAATTGCGATTCCAGGTATATAGATTAATTCAGCGGCAACCAAAGTGATAAGAGAAATAAATGCTGACCTAGCAAGTGTTACTTTTCTATAAGCAGACCGCGATACAACCGGTGAGAGTGAGGCAGCTAGGATAGCTGGGATAGCAAAGAGAACTATTCCCAACGCACCCTTCGAAAAGAGAGATAGGATTAGGTTGAATTCGATTTGTGCCGAGTGGGGCTGGACCAGTCGGATAAGCGTCCCTGAGAGGAAGGAGATTAAGAGAATTAGATAGAATGAGTAAAGTGCGTCGGGAGCCTCAGCTAGGAAGTAGCGTGAGATATTCTTCGTGTGCTGCATCTGATTTACCGAGGGCATACACTCTATACATGAAATTGGCAATAAAAACAGTTACGGAGAAGCTATATATCTGAAAAAGCATTAATGTAGAATATGGATGAAGAACAGAAGAACGTAGAGAGGATTAAGCGCGAAATCCTCGGGGAATCTTTCTTCCAGCGAAGGCCTGAGACCAGGGAGGAGCTCAAAGATAAACTCAGCACACAAGAAGCAGAGAAGAAGGGCTTTAAACAAGAGAGTGATGAGCTCAGGGAAGAGGTTAAGCATCTCGAGAAGAGAGTTAAGGACTTGTTCAATGAGAATGCGCGATTGCGCGCATATGTCACAGAGCTTGAAGGTGTCGTCTACAAAGGTGAGAAAAAGGCCGAGACCAAGAAAGAAGCAATGTGGCAGAAGATGTTAAGGCGTAAAGAATAGTTTTCGGATTTTGGCTTTTGTTTTTGGGAGGAGTTCCTTCAGGATTCTCGAGAGGCCCCATT
Source organism: Candidatus Undinarchaeota archaeon (assembly GCA_964535815.1). Taxonomy (GTDB): domain Archaea; phylum Undinarchaeota; class CAZHTU01; order CAZHTU01; family CAZHTU01; genus CAZHTU01. The sequence continues at coordinate 6,938 of CAZHTU010000020.1, read as the reverse complement.
TGTGTACGACCACTGGACGTTCTAAGGCGAAAAGGATCTCACGGCCCCAGATGGTCAGGTCCCAGACCTCGGGGTAGTCTTCTTTGTAAGAGATGGCCTCTATAATCCCATGCTCTTCTATGTCTTTGAGGATTTCGATTACCTCTTTTTCTTTCAAGGACCAGAACATGTCGCAGAAGACGTGCGTTGGAATTGAGGTAGACTTCATTTCCAATTCTCTGACTATCTTAAGCCGATGTTCGTCAGCTTCTACATAGCCGACCATCGCATCACGCTTTACGCCGTCTATCATGATAGATCGATATAGGCTTACCCAGTATTTATTCGTAGTGTAGTGCTTCTACTGGATTTTGTTTCGCGGCCGCGCGCGCAGGCAGAACGCCGGAAAGACAGCCTACCAAGAAAGAGAATGCGAGCGCAGTTAGTATGAGCTCGGGAGAGGTGTTGGCCTTTATCAGGCCTGTGGAGAGCTGGGTGTCGGCGAGATACTCTACTGCCTTTCCCAAGCCTAGACCGATTACAATACCTATTGAACCGCCGACCATTCCGAGAATGCCGGCCTCGATGAGGAAGAGGGACATGATATGGGAATTGCGAGCACCTATGGCCTTCATGACTCCTATTTCTCTTGTGCGTTCTAAGACAGAGGTGTACATGGTGTTCATTATTCCGACCCCTCCAACTAAGAGGGAGATGAAGGCGATGCCGAGCAAGAAGGCTTGGACTATTGAGATGACACTGCCTGCGGTTTTCATGAGTTCTTCAAATGTTTGCACTTGGAATGTCTCTTCGCCTTCGCGCTCGTCCCTTGTCCGCCTGATCTGGCGTTTGATGTCTTCAGCCACTTTGGACATGTCTGCAGTCGGCTTGACCTGGGCGATTACTGCCATTATTTCCTCAGGCTCGTCGTAGATGTCCCTGAATATGTCCTGTGGGATGATGATCTGTAAGTCTTTTTGGCGCGTGCCGATGCGGGCCATTCTTCCGATGACATCAAAGTCGTATCCATTTATCGTGAGCTTGTGGCCCATTTCTACTTTCTTGTCGAAGGCATTGACATTATAGAGATAGCCGACAACCGCCTTGAACCGGTCACCTTGCTTGAGCATCCTGCCATCCATCACATGGAATGCTTCCATGCCTGTGATGACCCTCAGAGATTCCTCATCTACAGGGAGACCTGCAACAAATTGGTAGATTGTCTCATCCTGGAACTTGATTGGTGACATCTTGGCTATGCTTGCAGTAGCATACTCTACTCCTCTGACACCTCTGACCACTTCCAGCTCGGTCAGTGTCAAGGGCGATGCGCTCTCAAGAGGCACACCCGAACCTGCCATGACCATTATCTTGTCGCTACCCATGCTTGCGAATTGGTCATTGATGGCATCCTGCATGCCCTGACCCACTGACATGAGGCTGACGATAGTCGCAACACCGATAAAGATGCCTATCATGGTGAGCCAGGAGCGCTTCTTGCGCTGTTGCAAACTTCTCAAAGACATCTTGAAGAAATCCCAGTACATCATTTGGCATACCTCAGGGCTTCGACCGGTCTCAATTTGGATGCTTCCCTTGCAGGGAGCACACCTGAAATGGCGCCGAGTATGAAGGAGATCAAGAGAGCCTGGACCGTCAGTGTCGGAGACATTGTTATCAAGAGCATGCCACCTGCACCGTATACGACTGCGATCGCTTCAACGGCCTTGGCGATCCCATAGCCGAGAATGATTCCGATTATCCCGCCGACGAGTCCGATGGAGCCTGCTTCAATCAAGAAGAGAGTTAGGATGTGAGAATTTCTAGCGCCTACTGCCTTCATGATACCTATCTCTCTTGTGCGTTCTAATACAGAGGTGTACATGGTGTTCATTATTCCGATCGCACCGACTATCAGGGAGATAGCGGCGAGGCCGACCAGTGCTACCTGGACGATATCAAGCATCTGATTGAATTGCCTGATCATCTCCTCCGATGTCTGGACATCGAAGCTCTCCTCTCCTTCGCGCTCGTCCTTATACTTCCTCAATTTCCGTGTGATGTCCTCAGCGACCTTCGGAATGTCAACGCCTTCCTTGGTCTGGACGATTATCGCGTATACTGCTGTAGGCTCTTCGAAGAGCTCGTGGCTCGTGTCTATGGGCATCCACACGGTCCGATCGTCCTCAGGGTTGCCGATCGTCTCCATGGTACCTACGACATCGAAGTCGACCCCACCCATCTGAATCTTGTTCCCGACCTCGACAGGTTTCCTGAAGAGGTCTGTGGTGTACCTGTAGGTGAGGAGTACCTTGTAAGTGTCAGTCGACTTGAAATTCCTGCCGTCGGCTACAGTCACCTGCTGCATGTCGGTAATCACTCTCATCCGCTCGTCGGTCGGGATGCCCGCAACGTAGGTGTAGATGGTCTCGTCCCTGAACTTGACCTGCATGAGCTTCATTGTCATGGGGGCAGCAAGATAGACTCCTTTGACAGATTCTATCATGTCCACATCGTCTGTCGTCAGGGGTTTGGCGGCCTCAAAGGGCATGCTCCCAGAAGGCATGACCATGATCTTGTCATATCCCATCTGGGCGAATTGATCGTCTATCGCTGCTTGGAGTCCATTGCCGACAGTGATTATGCCGACGACCGCCGCGATACCGATGAAGACACCGACCATAGTGAGCCAGGATCTGAGCTTTCGCTGCCTTATGTCGTTCAGTGCTATCCTGAAAAAATCCTCAATCATCTTTTGAGCTTGCCGTCGATTATCCTGAGAGTCCTATGAGCGTGCTTAGCTACCTTCTTGTCATGCGTTACCAAAATAATGGTCTTGTCCTCTTCCTTGTTCAGTTTGTCCAGGAACTTCATGACCTCCTCGCTCGTCTGCGAGTCGAGGTTGCCTGTTGGCTCGTCTGCTAATACTACTTCAGGATCGTTGGCTAAAGAGCGTGCTATCGCAACTCTCTGCTGTTGGCCGCCTGAGAGTTCAGTGGGTCTGTGGTACATGCGGTCTGCGAGGTCCACTTTGTCCAAGAGCATAGTTGCGCGCTCCCTGCGCTCCTCAGGCTCCATGCCCTGGAAGACCATGGGAAGCATCACATTCTCGAGCGCAGTCATGTTCGGTAATAGATTATAGGACTGGAAGACAAATCCAATTCTCCTGCCGCGTATCTGTGCCAGGTCGCTTTCAGAGAGGTGGGCGATGTTCTTCCCGTCCAGGAAGATATCGCCTTTCGTTGGGACATCGAGACATCCAACGAGGTTCATGAGCGTCGATTTCCCGCTCCCAGAGGGGCCGACTATGGCAACGAAATCTCCGTCCTTTATCTGGGTCGAGATACCGCGGATAGCAGGGACGGCTATATCTCCGAGATAGTAGGTCTTCTCTACGTCCCTCAATTCGATGACGTTAGGCCTACTTCTTTTCATGTTCTTTCTTTCGCTTCTTCTTCCTGTAGAAGTGGTAGGCGACTGCAAGGACCGCGATTCCAGCGATATAGGCCGTGGTGTTGTTTTTCTCGCCATTCTTGGCCGCGGATTCTTCGGCAGTCAGAATCTTGACCTTGACTTCACGGTCCTCTTCATATGCATTATTGAACTGGTCTGCGTAGCTCAGCTTTAGGTCAATTAGGTGGTCGCCTGCTTCACCAGAGACCTCAAAACTTATGGAATCGAAGTCGTCTGATTTTAGGTTGCCTATGTAGTCTTCTGCTGGTTTGAGCTCGAGCGTGTCACTGGACGCGCTCACGTAAAGATATTCGGCTGTTGAGGGGCCGGTATTTGCGATGGTCTCCGTCACCTCACCTTTCTTGCCTGCGATCGGTTCGTCCGTGCTGGAGAGGAATGGCCTCAGTTCTATGTCACTGCTCACGAGGACTGTCGCAGACCTGCTTAGAGCAGTCTGGGCGTCATTTGTTTCGTCTTCGTAGGAGATTGTTACAGGTAATGAATAAGTTCCAGCAGTTGTGGCGCTCGGAATGATTATGTCCTGTTCAAGCTGGAGTTCTTCGCCTGGTTCCATCAGAGAGGCATAAGAGACGTCTCCGCCGAGTGGCTTCACAGTAGTGAGGCTTGAAGACCACAAAACGCGGATGTTCTTTGCTTGACCAGTACCTATGTTCTTGAGCGTGAGGGCTACTTTACCTTTGTTTCCTGGCTTGATGTTCTCTGGAACTAAGTGCAGGTCTAAAATCTCTAAGAGTGGAACTCCTTCAACATTTATCTTTACTTCCTTCTCCCCGTAGAAGTTCCCTCCGCCAGATGCTTCATAATTGTATTTGAACTTGATAGGGTAGAGTGCAGTTGTCGCATCTGAATCTGCGACAAAGTGGAATTCTGCTTCAAGAGTTCGCCTACCCAAAAGCTCAAGGAATTTCTTGGAGCCATCGCTACCAGGCCGTATAGTGAACGGACCTTCGATAGTAGGAGTTACCACGACATTCTGTGCGCTTCCTGTGCCCCAGTTCTCAATCAGGAGCTCGACAGTAAAAGCATTGCCTGGTTGGACTGAACTAGGCATGCTAGTTGTTGATACATTCAAGAACGTCGAGTCTGCGAATGAGACTGACGCCATCAATAGTAAGAATATTAGGATTTTTTTCATTTGCCTCACCTTTAGATTAGAATCGGAATATGGTATATTAAGCTTTCGAGAACGCTTAAAGAGTCTTGACATCTAAAAAAAGATTATGAAACGTCCGCCAGACCCCATGAGAATAGTAAAGAAGATTGTTCGTAGGGTGGATATTGTCATCGAGGTCCTGGATTCAAGAGACCCTGATGGAACTAGATGTAAAGGCATCGAGAAATTCATATTGGAACAAGGTAAAGTTCTCTTGATTGCAGTAAACAAGTGTGACTTAATTGATAAAGCAACTAGTGAGAGATACAAGCATTCATTGCGTGGCCTCGCTCCGGCTGTATTCACGTCTGCCAGAGAGAAAAAGGGCACAAAACTATTGAGAACTAAAATTCATGTTCACGGACCAAACAAAGCAAAGATTAAAGTTGCACTCGTAGGCTATCCAAATGTGGGCAAGTCCTTACTGGCTAACGCGCTCAAAGGAAAGAG
>CAZHTU010000020.1:0-1782 GCA_964535815.1 Candidatus Undinarchaeota archaeon | reverse complement strand
GACCCGTACGAACTGCTCGAAGCTATTGGAAAAAAGAGAGGCAAACTCAGTAAGGGTGGCGAAGTGGATATCAATGCTACGGCCCGAATTGTGATGCAGGAGTGGGCCTCAAGCAAGCTAGAAAAGTATAAAAAGTCCGAAAAAGAACCTAAGTATGCGGCCGGAGGGCCTACTAAGTAGGTACAATGATGGACCGAGTTACCTTTTCTTCAAAGATAACAGAACTTATGCAATCTTCTCGTCGAATGCGACAATCTTATCTTTAATCTTTGTCAGGACAGCTTCGTAGTGCCTGATCTTTTCTTTAATTTCGTCGCGGTCTTCTTTGAGTTCGATTATGCTCTTTTCGAGGTCAGCTTTTTCCTCTTTGAGACTGACAATGCTGTCTTCGTAGGCAGTAACCTTGGACTCTGCATCCTTGCGGGCAGTCTTGTGTTCGTCTAGTTCCTGCAGATGCCCTTCGAATTCTTTCAGCTTGTCTGCGAGCAGGTCGCGCTCTTGCTTGATCTTGATTGCTTTGTCGATGTCATTCTCCAATAACACCATCAGGTCGACTTTCTCCTGCTTTGTTTCAGGTATGTCTACAGTCTCCTTGATTGATACTTCTTTCTTCACTGGTTTTTCCCCCTTCTTTTTTGGAAGTTTTATTTTGGACAAATCAGGTTTGAACCTGTTCAGTACTGACTCTTCAGGTGGCTTTAGTTCTCTGTTCGTGGTCGCGGCTTCAAACTTTGGTGTTGATGCGACATCAGAGTCCTTCACACGCTTGATGACATAGCTACCATCTTGCTGACGGACCTTAACTAGTGTTATTGCCTTGCCTGTCTTCAGGTCGATTGCCTCGTGCTCAATCTGGTCAGGCTTAAAGAGTCCTTTGAATGAATCTAGAAATTTCATTTCACAAATCCTAAACTAAGGGCATTTATATCTATTTCGACTTGTGTGAGCACAGGTCGCATGACTTGGATATTCCCGGAAGCATGGCCTCATGGTATGGGCAGAGTTTGTGGCTCTCCCTCATCATCTTGCAACACGAACACATCTCGTTTATGGCCTTACTTTTACTGAACTTTTTGGAAGCCAATCCGTTCGCAATCTTGCGTGCAGTATCCTTGACTTCTGCTTGGTCCCCGACTGCGCGGACGTCAGGGTACAATTTGTCGCCTAGGTACTTGCTCACTGCAGCTTGAGTCAGACCCAAGATATCAGCAATTTGGGTCTGCGTGTATCCCTTCTCGCTCAACTCCTTGGCTATTCCTGCCCTCATGGCTGGCAAAAAAGTCTTGACAATAACTTCGCATGATGCGCGCATATTGACTATTTATTACAACTGAGTTATAAGGGTTTACTTCCTGAAGGATTTCTCAAGTGTCTCTACAGGTAAGCGGAGGGAAACCATCCTAGATTTCCCGCGGACGCCTTCACCTGTGAGCGGGGCGTCAATAAGATGGAGGGTTTCAAGCCGGGAAATATAGTTGCGGATGGTGCGGTCGGCGACTGGTTCTTTGAGTGACTTGGAGTATTTTTGGTACAGGTCTCCAGAAATTAGCGGGCCTTTTGACAGACACTTGAGTATCTTTGTCTCGTGTTCTGAGAGGCTTGAGATTAGTTCCTCAACATAGATATCTCCTGTCTTCTTGACAGTGTCTTCTAATATTTGTTTTGTGAGTGTGGAGCCTTGCTTGTCTGCTTCTCGCCCTGCTTTCCAAAGGCATTCGAGTGCGAATCGGACATCTCCTCCTTGTTTTTCAGCAGCTGATGAGCAGGCTTCCAACACGCCTG
>CAZHTU010000019.1:0-9746 GCA_964535815.1 Candidatus Undinarchaeota archaeon | reverse complement strand
TCGTACTTTGCAATTACTTTTACCGCAATAGTCTATGAGGTTGTGCGGCCCTCGGCAAATGTTATCTTCACGATTTTCCTATTCTTCCCACTATTCTACGCACTCACAGAATTCGTAATCTACTATATTCTCCCGGCACCGAAGACTGAAGAAAGCCATATCGTCTGATACTAACCGATATATCTGACGCGCTCTTCCTGCTCCTTACCTTGTTTCTTCCCTATCTTTGGAATCATAACGGGTGGTAAAAGGCCCGCGGCTGCAGCAAGATGAGTGCCATGAACTGAACAGTTCCACATAATACTATTAAGAGCTCCAGATGCAAACTCGTCTGGGAGTTTCTTGTCCTTCTCCCAAGTCTCTGTGATTTTCTTGACTAGTCCCTTATCTGCGGCGTAGAGAAACTCGCCTTCAATAACCATCGTACTCTCAGTAGGGGGATAATTGACTTTGTATTGATAATCTATCTTGACCCCTGGACCCATCGGCGAGACCTTCACAATATTCAAATTGACATTCACACCTTCTGGTTTGCCTTTTTTCCTGTCTACAGAAATCTTGCGTATAGCTGCTTTCATCATTGGCATAATTTCTCTTAACTCTCAAGGCCTTAAATAGGTCAGGTCAAGTAGTCCTTTATTCGCTTCTGTCGCATGTACTCATTTAGGACAAAACACTCCTGTTTCAATCTCTTCGGACTGAAACTGAGTTCCTGCGACACCTTGACTAAGGCTTGCTCCAAAGTCTCCACTTCCTCCCCGCGTTCGAAACAATCCCTGACATTCTCTCTAATCACCCACACTCCGAGAGGTGCATAGTACTCTTCCCTCACTTCTCTTAGAATGAGGCATGATGCCTGTCTCTTAATCCGTGCTAAGTACTCCAAGACTGCAAGCCGGGCCGCATAATATGCTCCTGCCGTAGAGCTCGCGTACTTCTTGCGACCAAAATGGCCTTCCCAGTCATGAGCAACTATTGATTCCTTTCCAGGCACCCAAACCGAGCCAGGCATATGTGATTCCAAGAGTTCGAAATTCCACGCCCGCGGCAGAAGCAGAATGACAAAATGATTGCCAAGATAAGCGTGTTTAAAGACACGGATCTTGTCAATTTCAGAGTACTCTTTGACCTGTTCAATTAGTTTCTTCCCCAGAGAATCGTCCACGGCTGTAATACTCCAGCGGGTCGGGACCAGCGTCCGGCCAGAGGCTTTGCCAAGAAGCCCGATTGCCAGCAATCTTTGGATGTCATTCACCCTTACTCCTGATTGATACATCTCTTCCATGGCTACGGTCGCCTTAACGTCTGTATCTCCTGTCATGTACTCAACCTTTCTATCCACTGAAGGATTTTCAGTCACACCAAACTTAACAACATCCCCGCGCGGACCCATAGGCATTGCTCGCGCATCGTACTTCATCTTAAAGTACGGCCGCTCCCGAAGCTCGACTTCAGTGTCAACCGGTTTGGAAGCCATGGCCACTTCTTGTGCTGAATCTAGGAACCGACAACCGCGTTTGATGTCAACACTGAATTGAGAATTAACCAGTTCTGCACGATAACCAATGATGTCTGGAATCGTGTTCTGTTTGGAGGCCCACAGTTCTGGATTGTCAAGATGTCCAGTCTCTCCTTCTTCTGGCGGCACTAAGACCCCAGCCCGAACACGCGGCCATCCATACGAGCCGACAAAAACCGAAGGCGGGCTCGCACCAAAGAGTTCTTTATCAGGGACCTTCTTGACAGTATCTTCCATTGTTCTGAGCCGCTCAAAAATCGGACAGGGTTTGCCGCACCAACCCCTTCCTTTGCACAGGACGCAGTCAGGCATACTATTTATTATGCCTCATCTTCTATATCTGCATGTCGTTCCAAGACAAGGTTTTGCATATAGTCAGGCAAATCCCTCGCGGTAAGGTCACGACCTACGGCTTGATAGCTCAGAGACTCGAGAGTAGTCCGCGCGCAGTTGGTCAAGCCCTCAAAAGAAACAAGCACCCAATAGTCATCCCCTGCCACCGCGTGATTAAGTCCGACCGAACTTTAGGCGGCTACTCAGGCAAGGCGAGCAAGGAAAAGCTCCTAAGGGACGAGGGCGTCAAGCTAAAGAACTCAAAAGTCCAGAAAGAGAGCATAATCGATGTACACACTAGGAATTGAATCGACGGCACATACTTTTGGTGTCGGCATACTAAAAGATGACAAAGTCATAGCGAACGCAAGAAAGACCTACCAGCCAGAAGAAGGTGGATTAGTTCCAAGGGAAGCTGTGGACTTTTTCGTCGAGCATGCCTACTCACTCTATCTAGAAGCTCTCAAGACTGCCAAAATCCAGCCAAAAGATCTTGACCTAATCGTGTTTGCCAAAGGCCCAGGTATGGCCCCTTGCCTTAAGACCGGAGCAGTGTGCGCCCGCATCCTCTCCCAAACTTTAGAAATACCATTGATCGGAGCCAACCACTGTGTCGGCCACGTGGAAATCGGCAAACTGACGAGCGGCTTCAAAGACCCTGTAGTCCTGTATGTCTCAGGAGGAAATACTCAAATCCTCGCCTTGGAAGCCGGACGCTATCGCGTCTTCGGCGAAACTTTAGATGCGGCAATAGGCAAATCCCTCGACCACTTTGCCCGGAACGCAGGCCTTGGCCACCCTGGCGGTCCAAAGATAGAAAAGCTCGCCAAAAAAGGCAAAGAATTGCTTCCAATGCCTTACATAGTCAAGGGCATGGACTTCTCCTTCTCCGGAACCCTGACAGCAGCAACAAAACTCCTCAAAAAAGAAAAGCTCGAAGATGTCTGCTTCTCTCTTCAAGAATACTCATTTGCCATGCTCACTGAAGCAACAGAACGTGCACTCGCCCACACCCAAAAGTCGGAATGCCTCTTGACCGGCGGAGTTGCAGCAAACAAGCGACTCCAAGACATGCTCAAAAAGATGTGCAAGGAACGCGGAGCAAAATTCAAGACCGTACCTTTCGAACTCGCCGGGGACAATGGCGCGATGATAGCCCTCGCAGGCTACAGGATGCACAAGGCCGGTGTAAAGCACACAATCAAAGACACATATGTCGACCAGAACTTCCGCACAGACCAAGTAGACGTCGTCTGGTAAGGAAAACCGTGAACTACTCTTGACATAAGTCCAGAGTTTCCTGATTCATCGACTTCCCAACGGAAATCTCCACAGGCGTTAATTCGGGCAGTCCCTGCCCTACTGCTCTTTTTAGTATGTTGATTGCAGCATTGTGGTCGCGGTCCAATACCAGATCGCAGTAGGGACAGTTGTGTGTCCTTACGGATAGTGTTTTCTTTACTACTTGACCACACTTGCTGCAGTTTTGGCTTGTACCTTTTGGATTCACTTCGATGACCAAGGTACCGGCGCTTTCAGCCTTGTACTTGAGCATCTGAAGGAACTTGTTCCAAGAGGCATCCATCAGGTTCTTTGCGTTGTAAGATATGTTTATCAGACCTTTAATGTTGAGTTTCTCAACCGCAATCATACCATACTTATTGACGTATGTCCCGCTCAGTTTATGCAGGAAGTCGTTCCGCTGATTCAGGACTTTCTCGTAGACAACTGCGAGTCTGAGTTTTTGCTTTGAGCGGTTGTTTGAGGGCTTCTTCTTTTTTGCGAGCTTTTTCTGTTGTTTTTGGAGCCTTTTGAGAGAGTTGTTTAGATGGTGTGGGTGGTCAACTCGATTTCCATCGCTGTCGTGGACGTAGCTCACGAGGCCGAGGTCGATACCGATCTGGTTAGGGTTTGGCTTGGTTTTGATAGATTCCTGTTCTACTGAGAATAGAGCAAACCACTTGCCTGACCTGTACTGTTTTATGGTTATCTGCTTAATCTGGCCTGTCACTTCACGGTGCGCTCTGATTGCGATGTCGCCGATTCTTGAGAGGTGGAGGCCATCGCACCTTTTTCCGGTCTTTAAGAGTTTGAAGCCTGATTGATTGTAGGTAATAGTCTTGAACCAACCCTTACCTTTGAACCTGAGCTTGCCTACCTTCTTTCCTTTTTTCTTCAGTCGCGCTAACGCGCTCAGGTTTGAGAACAATCTATGTGGTTCATACTGGAGTACTTTTGAGTAGACGTTCGTCAGTCTTGGGTGGCTCTCTTTCAGTTTTGGGATGGAATTCTGGAGTTCATTTCTGTTTGGTTTTTTCTGCTTGTTCAATCCTTCGAGCATCTGGTTGTAGACGAACCTGCACTGGTCAAGGGTCCAGTGTAATTTTTGTTCTTCCTCTTTTGAAGGATAGAGCCGAAATTTGTAGGTCCTCTGCATAATAGAAGAGTTCAGAGCAGCCTATATAAATCTTGACAGAGAGTAGCTTGCCAGTAATATTTCTCGATGGAGGCTTGCCAGTATTCGGCGAAAATGGCTGAACTTCGGGATCTTTCGCAATTCACCTCTTGCTTAAAAGTGCAGAGAGATCTTGCGACATTGATTTAAATAACTTATCAGAATATTATCCCACTCGAGGAAATCATGAAGAACACAGAAAAGTGCAAAGGCTGCAAACGATTCAAACTAGTCAATCGACTAGCGCTTTGCAAGCGTTGCAACAAGCATGCTTACGACTTTTTGTCCGAAAAGGACCTTGAGAAGCTCAGGCTCGAACACGAGGCCGAGCTCGCAGCGAAGGCCCAGGCACGCGCCGAAGAAGAGGCCAAAGCCGCTGAGAAGGCAGCTAAGGCTGCTGAAGAAGCAGAGGCTGAAGGCGAAGCCCCAGAGGGCGAAGCACCTGAAGGCGAGAAGCCTGAAGGTGAAGCCAAGCCTGAAGGCGACAAGAAGCCTGAAGAGAAGAAAGAGTAAACATGAAGCATTTATTCCTATTGGGAATCATTCTCTGTCTAGGCTGTGCCGTGGTCGGCGAAGGCCCAGGATACAGTTCATACAACCAGTACGACGTTCCTTCTTTGATGGTTTCACCACTTGACCACAGCAATGAGAAGGTTGAGGTCACTGGAATCCTGACGCGCGGTTTCGAGTACCAGAGCGAATTCTATTGCTCCCAATATTACTTCCTCGACGGGACCGACCTCGAAGTCCGCACCGACCTCGACATCGAGGCATATGTCGGAGCAAGGGTCAATGTAAAAGGAACAATGATTGTCCCTCTCTGCTCTGGAGATGAAGACAAGACCCGATGCCAGTGCAGGGACCGAATAGAAGTAGACACCATCGACATCCTCCCGGACACAACAATCGTCGCTGGTTAGGTGTCACTAACTTTTTAAAGCCCAACAGCCATATTCCGAATACTGCTTCTTAATGTGCGGTGGTAGTCTAGTCTGGTAGGACCCGAGCCTTCCAAGCTCGTTACCCGAGTTCAAATCTCGGCCGCCGCACCTTCTTCACCCTACCAGGTAGACTTCTTCTAAACTTAAGAAAAGTGAACTACTTCACGTTTCGTCTGTAAAAGTCTGCTAAAAAGATATTCTTTGTAAACACTCCAGCAGGTATACCCACCAAAACTATGCTCAGGATTAAGAACATAATACCTAACAAAGTATCTTTCAACAGAGCAACAAAGTAGTCTCCGAAATTAGCAAAGACAGACTTTATTATTCCCAGTTCAAAATAGGAATTCACAGTCTCTTTATTAAAGAAATTTATGGTTAACATCGGAACTACAAAGAATGCCAATCCTAAATCAACCACAGTAGTCAGCCATGTTATTCCTAAAGTACGAATAATCATACCCAGGATTCCATAAACACTTATCATGTACACAATCAAAAAAGGAAGAGATTTCACGAACATAACAAATCCTAATTTAAAATCACTACCTAATTTAAAAGCAGGCAACTGCTTGAATTTACCCTTACTGAATTCTTTAATAATTCTGATACCATATCCACCCAACGCGAACCAGCCGATAATCGGTAAGAGCATCCATAAGATGTTCAACATACCTTTTGCTCGGTTAAACGGATATTTGAAACCAGCCATAAACTCTAATTTTTCCATGTGCGCACCTCTATTTTTTCTGTAAATACGACAAAACCACTTAACTATATAAAACGTTACCACCACCTTTAGAGCGGCAGTTACACCCTCCGCTGTCACACCTATTTCTTTTGCAAAGCTTTTTCTATGCGTATGTCCAATATATCATCATGGTTAATGTTCTACTCATCGGCTCGCGGAGAAAGATAGGTCTTAAGGGTACGCTCAAAGAGGATGGGTGTGACGTAGGAAATATTCTAAAGAATATACCTGTGGATTCCACGGTTGGCTGTTTTCTAATCTCTGCCCTTGGTGAGGTCAAGAAAAAAAATAATCGTTTATTGAAAAAGCTGAAAGACGAGTATAACCTCCCTGAGAAATCTGTTCAGTATCACGGATATCAGGGTAAAGGATACATGTCAGGCAACGCTCCCTTGCTTGCTTTGCATGATGCATGCAAACAGATTCAGGCTGGAGATTTAGATTTTGCCATAGTGGCGGGATACGAGCCTTTAGGCAAGGGTTACCATGGCAAAAAACCGCTCGAGCGCATGGCAAAGATTTATGGTCCCAGCTTGGTAAAGCTTGGGCTGACAATACCCTTAGGCTACACCCTTCTTGCAGAGGCGTTCTGCAAACACAACAAAATTACTGAACCTGACTTCTTAGAACTGGCAAAGGAAGTTAATGAGAACCTACTGAAAACCGCGAATCAGTCTAAATACCCCACCCAGGAAACGAAGGAGGGCGGGAAAAAAATCACAAACCTGTTCACGGCCAGGGACTGTGCTTTTCCATGGATTGACTTTGCTGGAGGCATCATACTGGCAAGTGAAGCTGCAGTGAAGCGACTGAAAGGGGTTGACTTGAAAGACAAAATCTATGTGAGTGGTATCGCTTGTAGTCAAATCAGCACGTCCCAGCGACGCGCAGTAGGCTACCTTTCCCCTGCATACGCAAAACGGGTCGCTACTTTTCTCCACTTGAAGTGGGCACTCAGTGATGCCTGCAAGCAAGCAGGCATTAACAAAGAGCGCCTTCTGGATGAAACGGCAGTGATGGAGGCGTATACTTGCTACCCTGTGATCCCGCTCGCCCTGCTTTCAGAAATCTCTCCTAGGACTATCAAGGATACGCTGGATAAAATCTCTCCACTAACAGTAACAGGGGGGATGCATTATGCCGGCGCCCCCTGGTGTAATCCTGCATTGAACGGCCTGATTGCAGTCCATGAAAAGCTACTCAATGAGAAAGGTAAGGAAATCGGCCTGGTGCACGGCAATGGCGGAACAGGGGAGTATCAAGGGATCTGCATCCTGCGGAAAGGCAACCCAGGCAAACTGGAGCCTAGATTTCATTCTTTTGGTGTAGGTAAATACCGCTATAATCCTCGGGTGAGGGGCAAGGGACTTGACACACTTCTGTGCACGGCGACGAGTATACCTGGAAACTACTCCATACTACTCGAGCAATCAGAAAAGAAAAAGCGACTGCTTTTTTCAAGAAGGCCTTAATCAAGCGCTAACTTGTTTCGGCTGCCTAAGCGCCAGCAGCCTTTTTCAATCGGTTCATAATTGCGAGACCAATTCCTGCTTCTGGAACCTTTTCTATTACAATAACATCTACTTCCTTGTCGAATTCCCTCATCTTCCTGAACAGATTCCGTGCCATGTCCTCATAATCTTTTGGTGTGAATGCAACATCAGCGTTGACCTCTGAAAAGGAGATAGCACCCACGCGCTTTCCCAGCTCTTTGAACTTGGATACTTCTTTTTGTACGTCATCAGCGAGAATGACTTCAGCCTCAGGGGAATAGTGCCGGTACTTCATTCCTGGGCTCTTAGGTGCATCCGAGGTCTCGACCACTCGAACCTCACCCAAAACCTCCCTGAGCTCTTCGAGCGTGACTCTTCCAGGCCTCAATAGAGTCGGCTCTCCAGTCAAATCCAAGACCGTAGATTCAAGACCAATATCCGTTTGTCCGCCGTCCAATATCAATGGAATTCTTCCGTCCATATCTGCAAAAACCTCTTCTGCACTTGTCGGTGAAGGCTTTCCTGAAAGATTAGCAGAAGGTGCAGCAATCGGAAAAGACTGACGAATCAGTTCATGTGCGACCTTGTTCGACGGCATTCGAATAGCAACAGTATCCAAACCACACGTAACTTCGTTCGGAATTCTGTCCGACCTTTTGAAAACTAAAGTCAAAGGTCCAGGCCAGAACTTGTCTATGAGCTCTCCGGCCTTTTCAGATACTTCAGTGACGAGCTCGTCAAGCTGTTTTTTGTCAGAGACATGCACGATTATCGGGTTGTCTTGAGGCCTCTCTTTTGCCACAAAGATTTTTCTGACTGCATTAGCATCGAGCGCGTTTGCACCCAAGCCATACACAGTTTCAGTAGGAAAAGCAACAACTTCCCCTCTCTTAATCAGTTCTGCAGCTTGCGCTATCTTCTCTTTTTCTGGGTTCTTGGAATCAACCTTCACTATCTCTGTCATGCTAATATCTTCTTTTACCAATCAGTTAAAATAGTTCCCTATCCTTACCATAGCCTGATATGGATTACGATAAAATCCTCAAAAAGCTCAAGGCCGAATCCGACCCTTCAGCGCTCGAAGGTATGATACGTTTCGGTATCACGCCAGAGAAGACCTTTGGCACTCGGATACCTGTCTTGAGGCAGATAGCCAAAGAGGCAGGAAAAGACCACGGCCTGGCCCAAAAGCTCTGGAAAGCTGGCTACCGCGAGACCCGCATCTTAGCGTCAATGATTGACGAACCTGAGAAAGTTACAGAAGCCCAAGTTGATTTATGGGTCAAACAGTTCGAATACTGGGAAATCTGCGACCAGTGCTGCATGAACCTCTTCAAGCTACTGCCATTCGCCTATGACAAGGCCAAGGGCTGGGCCCGGAGCGACAAGGAGTACACGAAGCGTGCAGGTTTCGCCCTCATAGCATGCCTCGCATGGAGCGACAAAGAGGCGAGGGACGAGCAGCTCGAATCCTTTTTTCCGATCATCAAAAAAGGTTCTACTGACGAGCGTCCGATTGTCAAGAAGGCCGTGAATTGGGCCCTGAGACAGATAGGCAAGCGCAACAGGAATTTGAACAAGAAAGCAATAACACTGGCCGAAGAGCTCATGAAGAGCGATTCAAAAGCCGCAAGATGGGTCGCTTCTGATGCCTTGCGCGAGCTCAGGTCTGAAGCCGTGCAGAAGCGGCTCAAGAATTAGCCGTTTCGAGAAGTTTTAAGTATCCATTGCGTTTAGTGGATGACATGGAACTGAAGAAATCACTCCTCACTGCCATTGAAGCGGCCGCTCTGACCCTTTTGATCCTACTCTACACCAATGAGGCATTCCTCTACTTCATCCTTCCGATAGGTGCAGGTTTCATTGTCTACGCAGTCTTCTCCACTTTATTTCCGGCTGAGCAGAAGGTGCAGCGTTTGTATTTGTACGTGCTCACGCTCCTGGCAGAGGTGATAGTATTCAGCTCTTTCTTCAGTGCCGTGCTAACCATGCAGATATTGTTCCCGATGTCCTTCATCGCCTTCCTATTGGCAGGCATCTATTTCGACATTGTCTACCTGTTCAAAGAGCCACACTGGTCTACCAACATTATTGTTCCATACGCTCTCTACCTAGCTTTCATGGCCCTTTTCTACTCTTTTATTTAGCTCGCGCTCACCTGTGTGAAAATGGCGGTGGTTTCCACCGCTTGAAAAGTTTACTTTCTGAATTGCTTGATCTGTGCCTGAGCTGCTGCAAGTCTTGCGATCGGAAT
>CAZHTU010000018.1:0-10236 GCA_964535815.1 Candidatus Undinarchaeota archaeon | reverse complement strand
TCCAAGGATGGCGTACGTTCTGAGTCGTGAGCGGACACTTTATATACCCATTATCCCTACTTTTACCTATGCGAGACTTTCTTTCCAAGTTAGACGCGGCTGGGCTCCTTAGGCATGAGAAATGCCAGCTTGAGTCAGTTCCAGACTTCATCAAAGCATCCCCAACCGAAGCTTTAATTTTTGACGTGGGCCAAAAGTTCAAAATATCAAGCGGTTACTGCGCAACTAAGGACTTAATAGCCAATGCTCTTGAATGCAAAAAGCAAGACTTGCTCAAAACAATAGCTGGTTCCCATAAAGGCAAGGGCAAAATAACTTATTCAGAAAATGCCCCAAGTCAACAGAATGAATGCAGTCTCAAAGACATCCCAATCCCACAACTCTACAAGGGCATGAAGCCATACATTTGCGCAGGTATTGTGATAGCAAATGATTCAGAATATGGCACTAATATCGCCTTCCATCGAATGATGGTTGCTGGGCCAAAAAGATTAGTGGCACGCATCTGCCAGCGCGATACCTATGCCTACCTCCAAAAGAAAGGCGAACTTGACATCGCAATTGCGATAGGTGTCCACCCTTCTCTTTTACTCGCCGCCGCGACAAGCCTGTCAAGAGACAAGAATGAGTATGAGATTGCCTCAAAACTCCACTCCCAAGAATTAGCAAAAGCCAAGACTGTCGACATTGACATTCCTGCCAATGCTGAGATAATTATCGAAGGGAAAATCACAAACGAGCTAGCCGATGAAGGCCCGTTCGTCGACATTACTGGAACAATGGACTATGTCCGCCAACAACCAGTAATCGCGGTGAAGAAAGTAACCCACCGCGATGACCCAATCTACCACCAAATTGTTCCCGCCTTGCCCGAACACAAGTTACTAATGGGCATGCCGCGCGAGCCTGCCATTTTTAATGCTGTCAATTCTGTATGCGACTGCAAGAATGTCTCTTTAACTACTGGAAGCTGCTGCTGGCTTCACGGTGCGGTAGCAATTAATAAGACAAAGGAAACAGACGGCAAGCAAGCCCTCAAAGCTGCTTTTGCTGCTCATCCCTCCATGAAACAGTGTATTATCGTCGATAATGATATTGACATCACAGACCCAGAACAGATTGAATGGGCTTTAGCAACTAGATTCCAGGCCAAAAAAGACCTTACGCAGTCTGAATCCAAAGGCTCAAGTCTTGACCCGTCTGCTGGAAAAGATTTGATGACAAGCAAGCTAGGTCTCGATGCCACTATCCCTCTCGATAAGGACAAGAAAGACTTTTTGAGGGTATAATGCATCTGACAAAAGAAGAAGAAAAGATTCTTAATGGCGAAGAAGGCCATATTAAGTCCAAGGCAATGCAGATTGTCGTAGCACTCGGAGATATCTTTGGAGCTAAAAAATTAATTCCCATCAAATCTGCCCAACTTGCAGGAGTCTCTTATAAGAATCTAGGCAATGCCGGACTGGAGTTTTTACAAGACTGGGCTCAAGAGGCAAAAGTAAAGACGCGCACGACCCTCAATCCTGCAGGAATGGATTTAGAACATTGGAAAGAGTATGGATTTACTGAGAAATTCGCCCGCGGCCAGAAATCAGTTGTGGAGGCATACATAAAAATGGGTGCTGAACCCACATGCACCTGCACACCCTATTATGTTGGCAACAAACCAAAAGAAAACGAGCACATTGCCTGGAGCGAATCCAGTGCGGTCGTGTACGCAAATTCAGTCTTAAAGGCGCGAACAAACCGCGAAGGCGGTCCCTCTGCCCTTGCTGCTGCAGTCGTCGGCAAAACCGCAGACTATGGCCTCCATCAAGATGAGAACCGCTTGCCTGAGACTCAGGTAAAGGTCTCTGAGAAACTTTTCGACTATTCAGACTACTCAGCTCTGGGATATTGGATTGGTGAAAATGTTCCAGGAATCCCAATAATCGACTTTGGCAAAACACCAAAAGAAACCCACTTGCGTGCCCTGTCCGCAGGACTTGCAACATCAGGCAATAAAGCACTATTTCATCTCGGTAATAAAAAAGACCTAGAGACTATGGAAATAGAGGAAGACGACCTGATGGACGTCTATGCCAAATACTCGAGCGATGAAGAACCTGACATCGTGTGTCTTGGCTGTCCACATCTCAATATTGATGAAATTGCAAAATTCGCCCGCATATGCAAGAACAAGAAAGTCAAAACCGAATGCTGGCTCTGCTGTGCTCGCGGTGTTGCTCAAAAGGCCTATTACAAAGGCTACATAGACATCCTGAAACGCGCAGGTGTCAAAATCATGAGAGACACATGTATGGTCGTCGCTCCGCTCAAAGGAACTTCGATGATGACCAACTCTGCCAAGGCCGCCAAGTACGGCCGGACCATGTGCAAGGTCGATACTGAACTTGCATACACTGACGATTGTATCAATTACGCTCTAGGGGGCAAAAGATGAAAATCAAAGGCCGAATTGTCTCAAAAGGCAAAGCAAAAGGAAAAGCATTAGTCTCCCAAGACGCACTCAGCTTCTACGGTTCAATTGACTTCACGACAGGCAAAGTAATCGAAGAAGACCACGACCTTTTTGGCAAGTCCATCAAAGACAAGATTTTAGTTTTCCCAAAAGGCAAGGGCTCAACAGTCGGGAGCTATGCCCTCTACCGCCTAGCCAAGTCCAATCTCGCACCAAAAGCAATACTAAACGTCGAGACAGAACCTATCATTGCCACAGGAGCTATCATCTCAGATATCCCACTCATCGACCACCTCGAGAAAGACCCCACATCTTTTATAAAGGACGGAATGGAAATCTCTGTTAACGCAGAGGAGGGGTATATAGAGGGACCCTTTTAGAAAGCGTCCACGGAAACTATTATGCGAGTCATCGTAGGTGTTACAGGTGCTTCAGGAGTTATCTACGCTAAGCGTCTAATCGAAGAGCTTGATAATTCCGCAGTAATTATTTCAGATGCTGCGAAAAAAGTTATAGGGCACGAGCTTGACGACTTCCCTGAAGAATCTTTTTCTGACTCTGACCTCACCGCTGCCCCTGCCTCAGGTTCTTCAGCGTATGACGCGATGGTAGTCATCCCCTGTTCGATGAAAACCCTATCTGCAATCGCGAACGGCTATGCCGACAATCTAATCGCACGCTCAGCAGATGTCATGCTCAAGCAGGAAAAGAAACTCATACTCGTCCCAAGAGAGACGCCTATGAACCTTATCCACCTAAAAAACATGGTCAAAGCAAAACAAGCCGGTGCATCAATCGTGCCAGCAATACCTGCATTCTACCACAAACCGAAAAAGATTGAGGACATGGTCAATTTCGTGGTGGGAAAAGTTCTTGAACTGCTGGGAGTAGACCATAAACTATACGAGGCGTGGAAATGATAATCCTAAAACTAGGCGGCAGTGTGATAACCGACAAGTCCAAGGACTTTACTATGGCACAGGAGACCCTGGACCGAATCTCAAAAGAGATAGCTGAAGCAGGTGTGAAAGACCTTATCATCGTCCATGGGGGCGGAAGTTTTGGCCACCCATTAGCTTACAAATACCATATCCAGGAGGGCTACACTGATGAGAGCCAACGAATGGGATTTGCCCTGACCCAACAAGCCATGGAAACCCTTGACGGTTATGTCATCGCGGCCCTGCTAAAAGCAGAGATACCTGCCATTCCAATCCAGCCTTCTGCATTCACAATGATGGAACAGGGTACAATTAAATCTGCGGACCTTTCTATTGTGGAAAAGGCAGTGCACCTTAGTCTTGGAAATGCAGTTACAGTTGGTCTTGTTCCAGTACTCTACGGTGTACCTGCACTCGATACAAAGAAAGGCTTTTCAATCCTCTCAGGTGACGAAATAATCCATTACCTTGCCGAACGCTTTAAGCCAGAACGCGTTATCTTTGTTTCAGATGTTGATGGCATATTAGATGATGACCCAAAGATTAATCCGGACGCAAAAGTCCTTCCAGAGATAACAGAAAGTAATTTCAATGAAATCCATTTTAATAATCTTAAGAATGACGTAACTGGCGGGATGAAACGAAAGGTCCAGGAGCTTTTGAAACTTGCAAAGCTAGGTGCCTCATCCCAGGTCATTAATGGAAATGTTCCTGGAAACGTCAAGAAAGCACTCCAGGGTGAAACAGTAGGAACGGTGGTAAAATGATTCAAAAACGAAAAGCAGACCATGTAGATATCTGCATCAATGAACAGGTAGAAGCAGGACTCACAGGTCTTGATGACTTCCGACTCATGCACCGAGCTATACCAGAAATTGATAGGGATGCAATCAATCTATCTACCAAATTCCTTAAGCACGATTTCGCACTCCCATTCATCGTTACTGCAATCACCGGAGGTTACTCTGAAGGAAAAAAGATAAACGCCAACATCGCTCAGGCCTGTGAATCTCTAGGAATAGGAATGGGTGTCGGCTCCCAGCGTGCGGCACTTGAAGACTCAAAACTCGCCAAGACTTATACTATTGCCCGCCAAAAAGCCCCTGATGCTTTTCTCATCTCCAATATAGGTGCAGTCCAATTGCGTGAGTACTCACTCAAGGAAATCTCCACCCTAATAGACATGATTGATGCTGACGCATTAGCAATCCATTTCAATGCCCTCCAAGAAGCTGTGCAGCCAGAAGGCGACACAAATTTCACTGGAGTCTTTTCAAAGCTCAAACAAGTTGTGAAATCTTCCAAGGTACCTGTAATCGCCAAAGAGACAGGTGCAGGTTTTTCACCTGCAGATGTAACACTTCTTAAAAAAGCAGGAGTAAAAGCAATTGATGTTGCCGGTCTCGGAGGCACAAGCTTTTCACTTGTTGAATCTTTTAGAGGAAGCAAAACAGGCAGAACTTTTGAAGATTGGGGAATCCCGACTGCAGTAAGTCTACAATTCTGTTCCAAGTTCCCGACAATTGCTTCTGGGGGAATTCGAAACGGCAAACACGCCGCTGTTGCAATTGCTCTCGGTGCCAATATGGCCGGTTTCGCCCTTCCTGTCCTCAAACCTGCAACCCAGAGTGCGAAGGCCGTCCAAAAGCGAATAGAACTGATTGCCAGCGAATTGAGAACAGCAATGTTCCTCACAGGTTCAAAAGACCTCAAGGCCCTAAAGAAGGCAAAATTCTTGGTGTAAAATGATTCTCGAACTAATCAACATGGTCTTCCAGGTACTGGCTCGCGCCATCTTTGGCGTGTTCCAAGCCATGGCAGTGATAGTTGTTACTCTCATCACTCAAGCCATCGAATCTAAGACATTCAATTCCTATGTTGAACTTTCCCGCCCTGGAAACAGCCTATTAACTGCTGCTTTTGTTGCGATAGTTGCTTTCATTTCCGGTCTATTAGACCTCAAAATAGTCATGACTGCCGCTGCGGTGGCCACACTATTAACCGCAGGAGGAAACGCGATAAACGACTACTATGACCAGGACATTGACGCCATAAACAAACCAAAACGTCCAATCCCTTCTAAGAGAGTAAGCGCAGAGATGGTTCTTGGTTATTCATTCCTACTATTCACTTTCGGTTTCCTAATGTCCCTTTTCCTTCCATTCCTTGCCATCCTAATTACTGTCTTCAATATTTGGCTCCTTTGGTACTATGCATCCCACCTTAAGCAGGCAGGATTTGTTGGTAATCTTTCAGTCGCCTATTTATCCGCGTCAACCTTCTTATTCGCTGCTGCAGTAGTTGGCAACACAAACGGCTGGATAATTGGAATAGCTTTAGCAGTCTGCGCCATGCTTGTCTCCCTTGGAAGAGAAATAGCAAAAGATATGGAGGACGTCAAGGGCGACCTCTCCGGCGGGGCTAAGACCCTTCCTATGGTTCTAGGCATGAAGAAGTCTGCAATCGTGGCAGGAGCGTTCCTAATTGTCGTTGTACTACTCTCATACGTCCCCTACTTCCTTGGCCTATTCATGTGGACCTATATCCCGATAATCACCCTCGCAGACATTATCTTCCTCTATTCAACAATTAAGATATTCAAGAAACCAAATGCAAGAACCGCAGCAAAGGTTCAAAAACTGCTAAAGATGGGCATGTTTATTGCCCTGCTCGCCTTCATCTTGGGAGCAAACAAAGTTTATGAATTGGTAGGTGCATTAACATGACGACCCTTTTCTGCGGAAAAGCGTCGACGGAAAAAAGGAGTTAAAATGACAATGTTCGAGAAAAAACCAGGAACAATTGAGAAATACCTCTATAAGAAAAGAGAGGAAGAAGGTGCGCTCTTTATGAGTGTCATAGATCCTGTAGACCATCCTTCGGTCGCGCGCGCTGTGAGTGCAGCAAAAGCAACAGCTGAAGCCGGAGCAGATGCAATAGTCGTCGGAGGCTCAATAGCCGCCCAAAACGAACTATTGGACCAAACAGTCGATGGAATAAAACAAAAAACTGACCTTCCAGTAATCTTATTCCCAGGAAACATCGGAACTATTTCCGGCGGTGCAGACGCCATTTACTTCATGTCCATGGTCAACTCTCGAAACCCATACTGGACATTTACTGCTCACCTGATGGCCTCTCCAGTCATCAAACGGCTCAATGTCGAGCCACTTCCAACGGCCTATGTCATGGTCTGGCCCGGAGGAACAGCAGGATGGGTCGGAGATTGTAAACTCGTCCCACCAAACAAGCCAAAGCTTGCCGCTTACTCTGCAAAAGCCGCAGAGTACCTTGGAGCACGTTTTGTAATCACAGATGTAGGTTCAGCTTCTCCAAACCCAGTCCCTACTGAAATGGTCTCCGCAGTAAGAAAAGAAACAAGTAATTTCTACGTCGTCGCTGGCGGAATCAAAACAGAAAAACAAATCCGAGACATTGTTTCCGCGGGAGCAGATGCAATCCACATTGGAACAGCAATTGAACAGGCTAAGGACGTCAAAGGTCAAGTGTCCAAACTAATCAAGGCGTGCAAATCCGAAGGAAAGAAGACATTATAAGGACTCTTTGAAAAGCGTCCACGGAATTGCCAACTTGTTGGCAAACTGTCAGCAAAGCTGACAGAAACTATAACGCAAACGTCAGCGCAATTGCCACACCCAAGGGTATAGTTATATTGTCATCCAGTGGGAGCGAGGCCATGTCTATTCCTATTCCTGCAAGGCTTACAATGAAGGCAAGCTCCCAGGGTAAAAGAAGCGAACACACAATGAACGCTGCCAGCAGGCCAGCCAGCGCCCCTTCCAGTGATTTTTTTCCGATTTTGTGTCGTCCATGGAGTTTGCCAAAGACTGTAGAAAATCCATCCCCGAATGCGAGTACGAGAATACCAATTGTTGCTTGGAGTGTGCCAAAAGCAAGAATTGTGAGAAAGGCACCGAGTGTAAACTGTATTGCTCCTTCAAATGGAAGGCCAGTGCGCTCGAAATTTTTTACTCCCTCACTAGCCACAGGTATTTTACCACCTTTCCGTATAATCTCTGAAAGTGTGCCCATGTAAAGGCCAAATGCCAGAAGGCCGAGAAGCGTCGGAAGTCGTCCGACTGAATTAAGGGCAAAGACTATTGTGACTCCATAAAGGACATGAATTATCTGTCGTCCCTGCTCTTTATATTTCCCAAGATGGATGAACTTGACAATACTCAGAAATCCTAGACAAGGCAGTGTGACAATCAAGAGCGATTGTAAGACTTCCCCTCCGCCGAGGACCATCAATAGTACTACCCACAAAGGTGCTAATAGGGAGACGATTTTGAGATTCATAGTCCGAATATCCAGAAGAGACCATTCCCCGCCCAAAGCGTGAAGTAAAGTGCAATGAGGAAGACAGGCACGAAAGGAAGGCCCCACTTGATTATGAATGCGTCTTTCAGCTTTTTTTCCTTCACTAATTTCGTAATCTGTTCTATTTGCTTTGGTGTCAATCCATTAGGGTCCTTACAATCCACAATTGTTTTTCCTTTCAGTTTTTCACCTTCAGGTATCCTAAGAATCTTGCCTTGCACGCGGACTAGGCTTTCTGTGAGCAGGTCGAATTCACGCAAGGTTTTCGCCTTGGCTGGAATCCTGAAGCACACTTGTTCAATCACTTGGGTGAATTTCAAAAGAAGCCAGAAAAGAGGTAGGATAGCCAAGAGCCACAAGAGAGGAAGCATGAGCCCTAATAGCTCCAAGGGTGTGACTATATATCTGAAATAGAGTACTCCTGAGATAAGGAGCAGGGCAAACATGAATGCTCCGATAATTTTGTACAATTCCTTTTGATCCTTTTTCACATTTCTCTTGAAGGTCTTGAAGACCCTCGTATCCTGATAAGCCAGATAGAATGAATAGAGTATTGAATAGACAAACGCGACCAGAAAGATATTGATGAAGTAAGCGAACATGAATCCTTTTACATTGGCAAAGAGGATGGCCAATGCTGTCAAAATCTTAACATCAGCACCGCCCCACTGACCAGTCTGGTACATAATCCAGCCAAACACGAAAAGACCAAGCCCGACCGCGAGTGCCCAGAGGAAGGGTTCGAAGTTTCCTGAGAGCAGGGTTGAGGCTTGAATTAGTATGGCAAGGATGATGAAACTGTCCGAGAGTTTATCATCGACCTCACGGGTCCTGAAATCCTGATAACTGCTCACTAGTAAGTAAACAGTAGCAACTGCAAGAAGCCAAATCATACGACATTGCCTCCCTGATACTTTCCATCATATCCGCGCGTTCCGCCGTGCACAGTTTCGAACACGATTTGCGCGATTCTAGTTCCTTTTTCAACCACAAAATTATATTTCGACTCATTCTTTAGGCCGAATATTAATGCGCCTTTGTATCCTGGGTCAACTATTGCGTTTCTAAGACTTGCCCCGCACCTGAAGAGTGAGCTTCGCGGTAATACGCGGGCTACGAGTTCTGCAGGCATGTTTACTTTTTCCATAGTTTCGACTAAAAGATACTCATTTGGTTCAACGACTATTTTGTCTTCATCAATTTCCTTGATATCTGGTGTTTTTCTAGTCTCGACCAATAAATGGCCTTCACTCATAGGGTGATAAGCAGTTTTCAATCTCAAGTCCACTCCTGCGCCTTGGATATTTTTCTTTTCTGTATTTTCCAATAGTTTATGCTCTTCAATTCGTCTCAAAATCTCTTCATAGCCTAAAATCATACTATGTCACCCATCTTGTTCAGGAACTCGTTCAGGTTTTCAGGAGGCACATATGCACCGCATGCAACGGCATGACCCCCGCCTACACCACCTACTGATGTCGAGACATCTTTAATAATTGTTGCCATGTTTATCCCGCTCAATACCAATAGTCTTGAGCATCGCGCACTCACCTTGACATCTCCAGTGGGTGCTTCAGCCAGACCTAGGAGCGGTTTGTACGGGTCTACTAGGTCGCTTCCTAAAAGCATTCCAGCGACTGTTCCGACCAAAGTATCCTTCACTTCTCCTCGCGCATCAAAGTACTGGAGACCGTTTCGATGCTTTATTCCAGATTCTTCAACATGGCCTATACCTCTTGCAAGATTTCTTCGATGCATCTTTATTAGACTCTCCATCTCTTTGTAGCTCTTCTCCCTATCTCCCTTGGCCACAGCAAATCCTATCTCTGGCCGGTCATTCCTGCCGCATGCATTCAATGCGGTCGAGAATTCGCTAGCGTCTCGCAGAGGAGTACCTTTTTCCTCCTTCAACAGCTCGTACACTTCACCTACGATGAGAGAAGCCACATACTTTTTGAGTCCAGGCGGTGCATGCTGCAATGCGCGTTTGACTAATTCAGTTCCTATTTTCTGTTTTTCTGTTTGAGCTAAATCATTCATTGTTCTCCAATGGCCGTTCTGTTTGAGCCTGATACTGAGCGACTTTAGTAGGGTAGTGCTTCCTGATTCAGAATTGGATACACCAGGAACATAAGGGTCTGTGAAGTACTGTAACGACTTGAATAACGGTCTTGTGGCGCGCCCGTAAATTAATAAATCATTTCTGGAGGCTATCATTTTTTCATCGACTGCATCCTGAAGTATTTCAACATTCTTGCCTGAGAGCTTCCCCCAGAAGGTCTGCATATCACCTACTGCACCAATAACTGCGTTTACTGCGAGGTTTTTGAGGCCTAAGTCTTTAGCAACTAAATAAGCCACGCCTGCACCGCTTATTTCCTGCCCTCCGTCAAATCCCATCTCGTGCGCATTCAGATGGTGCAATCCTTTGCAACTTTTGCCAGGTAAGTGGTGGTCTTCGATGAGTGTCTTTTTCTTTTCGAATTTTGGCTT
>CAZHTU010000017.1:1764-10240 GCA_964535815.1 Candidatus Undinarchaeota archaeon | reverse complement strand
CAGCACCATATGTGGCCATCGTATCAATAACAGCGAGCATCTTCTCACACTCTGAATTGAGCTCGGCCTCTCGCGCTTTTTGCTGGATTTCGACAAGATTTGGAGCGACCATGGCGTAAATCGCAATCCAGAATAGAGCTACCCCGACAAAAACAAGCATTGCCTCCAAAGAAAAGTAAGCGCGCATGTGCTTACTTAAGGGAGTTAACTAGATAAGTGTAAGCTCCGCTCAGTGAGTAAGCATGAGCCTTGCTAAGCAGAGGCACGACAGGGCGTGCATTGCTTAAATATGACCTTCGTGGATTAGATAGCCGCGGCAAGGACATATGAAGAATCTGTCCTTTGCAAGCTGGTGTGAGAAGGCCTTCCTACACTTAATACAGATGTACTTGTTCTCTTTGTTCATCCATTCCAATATTTTGCGTATCATGGCTCCTCCAATGGAAAACGGCTCATTATCTGGCCGGTTTCCTTATCTATCTGTAAGATGTGCCCTTCAAGACGGCGGAAGTGTACATGGAACTCATTAGTCCTGATGCTGATTTCTTCGGCTCCATCCCCAATGAGTTTCCGGATTAGTCCGCGATCAATCATAAGCGACACCTAAGGTCAAAAAGGTCTATATAGAATATATAGGCGTATGTATATAAAGAGCATGGGTGCTCTGGTGTCAGAAACGTACACCATAAAGTATTTATATGTCTTAATAGTACATCCTAGTAGCAGTGGTTAACAAACCGTAGGGGAGAGACAAAAATGGTTAAGCGAATACAGGTAGATGATGAAATCAGGACGAGAATTCTACTCGCCCTACTAAAGAAAGGGACAGTTGTGCCCAACCTTAAAAAAATCCAAAAGCTCACTGGCTACCACAAGAACACGATTAGGAAATCACTGAAATTTCTGATGGATACCGGGGCATTAGTGGATTATGTGCCCTCAATTGACCCGAAAGTTTTTGGCTATAATCTGCTCCCTATTGGAATTCTCCAATTTGACATGTCTGAGAAGAAAGGATTGGAAGCATGGACCAAGAATGTTGAGGCTGACCCGAACGTCTTCTTCAGGAGTAATTTGATAGGCTCCGGAAAATGGAACATGCTGTCGATGTCCTTCTACAAAGACATGGAGTCGTACAGTGAGGGCGTTAAGCGCAAGTATTATTCAAAGACACCTGAAGTGTACAAACTCACAAAGGATATCCAGTCTTTCTACGCGGCTCAACCTTTCTTTAAGAAAGTCCCTAGAGCCAAGTGCATTGTTGATTCGATAATGGCAGAGAAGAAGTATCGAGGCCTGAAAGATGAAACCGCCGACTAAAAAAGAACTCAGAGTGCTTTTAGCGCTCGAGGATAATATCCATATTAATCTTAAGGGCATTCAGAGGAATACTGGACTCCATAAAGCACGCGTGCAAACCTCACTCAACTTTCTCGAGGAAAAGGGAGCTATCACAAGCTATTATCCGAGAATCGCTTTCGACCTGCTCGGCTTCAAAGCGGTAGTCTTCGGTTTCTTCGGGACTGACCACACCATGCCTGAGTTTAGAGAAAAGATACTTGATGTGACAAAGAAGGATAAGAATATTTCAATTCTTACTGAGATTCTTGGCATCGGGAAGTATGATTTATACATCTCTGAACTCTACCGTTCGGTTGAGGACTACCATGTGAGCAACAAGAAGAAGTATTATAACAAGTACAAGGAGATGTACAGATTTGTCAGGGAATGGGAGATTATTCACTTACCTTTACCCTTCATCAAGTGCGAGAACACGTTTGCGACCATCTCAAACATCCTAAAGTATGAACAGGGCCACTTGAGAGCTACTGCACACCGATACAGAGGAGAGATGAAGCTCGACGACCCTGTGCGCCTCGCTGTGCTGAACTCATTCACCAAACGCGGTTCTCTTCTGGTAGACAGGCACAATATCGCTGAGACCACAAAGGTGAAAGAATCAGAGGTTATGTCAATCCTCCGTAGCTTAACAAACAAAGGAGTATTGAGAGGATACGCACCGCGCATCAATGTACGCGCGTTCGGATTCAAGCTCCGCTCCCTTACTCTGCTCGGACTGGATTACTCACACCGAAAAGAGCTCGACGAACTCAGCAAGTTCATGCTCAAAGACCCGTACAATTACTTTATCTCCGAATGCCTTTTATCGAGCCCCTGGGACCTTGTTATTGGAAGTTTACACCGGAATGCTGAAGATTACACAAGATACTTACAAAGGTACCATGCAAGTCTCAACTACGACAAGCTTGTGAAGGATAGTCAACTTTTCCACCTCGGTCCAAAACTAATCAAGGACCATCCTTTTTCCGTGGTGGCATTAGACTTACTGGAATGAACGGAGACATTTATTAATACATCAAGGTTTACAAACCCGTAAGATGAAAGCGCTTTCACTCGCCTGTGTACTATTGATACTTTTTGCAGGCTTTGCCCTCGCAGACCTCTCTGTACAAATCAGAGACAAAACCAATGGTGAACCCGGAGAATCCCCAGCAAGCTTCACACTCGAAGTTACTAATAGTGATTCAGAACACAAAACAATGGGTTTTCTGCTCTGCGAGATTCCCCAAGGCGTGACATTCTCCTCGACACTCGGAGAAGGTGCAGGAAGTGCAGTGGCCTATTCGAGCCCGCTTCTTCTGCTTGATTCACTTGAAACACGGCAGGTCGTGCTATCTATGGCGTCTGCAGAAAGAACGTCATTTGAGACTGACTGTCGAGTGAGATATTTACCTTACAAAACAGTAAACGGAGAGAAACAGTATCTAAAACAGGACGGGTCGTATACTGACAAGTCAAATGACGAGGATTATCGAAGTATCCAAATTGAGCAATCCATGAGAATTGGATATCCTGTAAGTCTTCAAACAGTCATCTGGTTTGGAGCAGTTCTAACCCTCCTCGCTATTTTCTGGCGTAGAAAGGTCTCGAGGTAACGCCTCGGCGGACCGTAAAATATAAAGAGGCATAGGTGAAAAATGCCGCAGTAATCCATGACGAAGAAAAAAAAGACAGATTACCTCGAACAGCTCAAACGCGTTCAAGCAGACTTCGAGAATTACAAAAAGCGCGTCGAGCGCGAGCATTCTACCCATAAGGAGCGTGCCAATGCTGAATTGGTAGGTAAACTTTTGGAGTGCATGGACAATCTCGAGCGTGCACTTGAATCGGCGAAAAAGCACAAGGATGAAGAAAAGCTCATGGAAGGCGTTGAACTAACCTACAAACACATGAAGGATATCCTGGAGAAGGAAGGGCTTGAAGAGATTGAAGCGGTTAATAAACAATTTGACGCGAATGAACACGACGCGATGATGACAGTCCCTGGCAAAAAAGACGACATTGTGGCAGAAGAACTTCAGAAAGGATACAAATTCAAAGATATAATCATACGACATTCAAAAGTCGCAGTTAGCAAAAAGGAGTGATAAAAAGATGGCAAAGACATTAGGAATTGATTTAGGAACGAGCAACTCGTGCATGGCAATAATCGAGGGAGGCAAACCAACAGTTATACCGAATGCTGAAGGCAACAGGGTAACGCCCTCAATCATGGCCTTCACAAAAGAAGGCGAACGTCTGGTAGGACAAGTGGCTAAGAGACAAATGGTCACAAACCCAGACAACACAGTATTCTCAGTCAAACGATTTATGGGCCGCAAGTTCCATGACAAAGAGGTTGAAGGCGACAAGAAAATAATGCCTTTTGAAATCTCTGAAGCCAAGAACGGCGATGTCAGGTTCAAGCTGAAGGACAAATCCTATTCCCCGCCTGAAATCTCTGCAATGGTCCTGCAGAAAATGAAAGCAGACGCAGAAGCCTATGCTGGTGAGGAAATCAAGGACGCAATCATCACTGTTCCAGCCTACTTCAATGACTCCCAGCGACAAGCAACTAAAGACGCAGGCAAGATTGCCGGCCTGAATGTCTTAAGGATAATCAATGAACCTACTGCCGCAAGCCTTGCGTACGGCCTTGAGAAGAAGAAAGACGAGACAATCGCAATCTACGACCTTGGAGGCGGAACCTTTGATATCTCTATACTCGAATTAGGAGACGGTGTTTTTGAGGTTAAATCCACGAATGGTAATACGCATCTCGGAGGAGATGACTTCGACCAGAAAGTCATCGAGTGGATAGTTGCCGAGTTCAAAAAAGATCAGGGAATTGATTTGTCTAAAGACAAGATGGCGCTTCAGCGAATCAAAGAAGCTGCAGAAAAAGCAAAGATAGAACTCTCAACAGCGCTCAAAACTGAAATCAATCTACCGTACGTCACTTCAGATGCCTCAGGCCCAAAACACCTGAACATGAATCTGAGCAGGTCGAAGCTTGAACAGCACACCGAGGAATTAATCGACTCAACAATCGAGCCATGCAAACAAGCAATCAGGGACGCGAAAGTCGACATCAAGAAGATTGATGAAATCATTCTCGTCGGCGGCCAGACCCGTATGCCTGCGGTCCAGGAAGCAGTCAAGCGTTTCTTTGCAAAAGAACCACACAAAGGAGTGAATCCGGATGAGGTAGTGGCTACTGGAGCAGCAATCCAGGCAGGTGTACTTGGCGGCGAAGTCAAGGATGTTTTGCTTTTGGATGTTACTCCGCTCTCGCTCGGAATCGAGACCTTGGGTGGAGTGTTCACCAAACTTATTGACAGCAACACAACCATTCCTGCAAAAAAGTCACAAATTTTCTCCACAGCCGCAGACAACCAAACAGCAGTAACAATTCATGTCCTGCAAGGTGAACGCTCAATGGCTGTGGATAACCATCCGCTCGGCAACTTTGACCTGATTGGTATCCCACCTGCACCCAGAGGTATCCCTCAGGTAGAAGTAACATTTGATATTGACGCCAATGGAATAATCAATGTCTCTGCCAAGGATAAAGGCACAAACAAGGAACAAACAATTTCAATAAAACCTTCCACTGGTCTTTCTGACGAAGAAGTGGAAAAGATGGTCGACACTGCCAAAGAACATGAAGAAGCAGACAAGAAAAAGAAAGAAGATATCGAGGCGCGAAACCAGGCCGAGACCTTAGTCTACTCTGCTGAGAAAGCCCTAAAAGATTTCGGAGATAAGGTCGCCAAAGACCAGAAAGAGAAGATTGAGAAGGAAGTCAATACTCTGAAAGATGTGCTCAAAGAAAAAGACGCTAAACCTGAAAAGATTAAGGAGCAGATGGAATCCCTTCAAAAGGTCGTGTACGAGCTCACCTCAAAAATGTATCAGGAAGCTGCAAAAGAGTCAGAAGCCGAAAAGAAACCTGACGAAAAAAAGAAAGACACGAAATCCAAGAAGAAGGATGATGTTGTCGACGCAGAGTTCACAGTCGAGGACGAAAAGGAAGATAAAGATAAGAAAGAGAAAAAGTAAGACTGACACGCGAACAAAAAGAAGGACGACTAATCAATGAAAAAGCGCGACTACTACGAGATTTTGGGTCTGGACAAGAACTCCTCAGAAGACGAAATCAAAAAATCTTTTAGAAAACTCGCACGCAAGTACCACCCTGATGTCAATCCTGACAACAAGGAAGCCGAGGCCAAGTTTAAGGAAGTGAATGAGGCCTACGAGGTCCTTAAGGACCCGCAAAAACGCAATCAATACGACCAGTTTGGACACGCTGCGTTTGGTCAGCAAGGTCCTTTTGGCGCAGGGTTCGACCCGAGCCAGTTCTCCAACTTCGAAGATTTATTCTCAGGTTTAGGCTTAGATGATATCTTCAATGTCTTCGGCGGCCGCGGGCGCAGAAGAGGCCCAGCACCAGGAGCCGACCTCAGGTATGATTTGGAGATAACACTTGAGGATGCTTTCAAGGGACTTAAGAAGAAAATTGAAGTTCCCAAACATGAAAAATGCCCGAAGTGCGACGGCTCCGGAGCAAAACGCGGCGGACTCAAAGAGTGCGGACAGTGCCAGGGTACAGGCCAGGTACGACAAGTCACACAAAGCTTCTTCGGCCAGATGGTCAATATTACCCCATGTCCACGCTGTAAAGGTAAGGGTAAAATAATCGAAGACCCGTGCGAAAAGTGCAATGCCTCAGGCCGCGTCAAAGTAACAAAGAAGATAGAAATTAAAATCCCAGCAGGCGTAAACACCGGCTCCCACCTCCGCGTTGCAGGCGAAGGAGAAATGAGCGCGGATGGAGGTTCTCCAGGAGACCTCTACGTCGTTCTAGTAATCGAACCTCATGAACTCTTCGAACGCCACCAGGATGAAATCTTCCTAAAAACGAAAATCTCACTCGGCCAGGCTATTCTCGGCGACTCTATCAAAATTCCGACCATCGACAGCCATGCAAAACTCAAAATCGAACCTGGGACCCAGTCCCACACAATCTTCCGCCTAAAAGGCCAGGGTATGCCAAATCTTCATACTGGAAAGAGAGGCGACATGCTTGTGCGGGTTGTTGTAGACATCCCGAAAAAGCTCAACCGCAAGCAGGAAAAGCTGGTCAAAGAGCTCGCACACGAACTCGGCGGCGAGACTCTGATAGAAAAAGGCTTCTTCGAAAAGTTTAAGGAGAAATTAACAAGGTAATGTTTTCCGGGCGCGCTTTTGCGAAGCAAAAGGGTGCTTCGAAAAGTTTAAGGAGAAGCTAACGCGTTAATAATCACAATGCCAACACTCTTAGACAAACTGACAGAAAAGCACACAGTCGGCGAAGAACCTGTCAAGTCAGGGTGCACAAAGTGCCCCAAGTGCGGCGGGGAAGTGGACCTGGTTGTTGGTGGTTACTTCTGCAACAAGTGCGGCATGATTGACAAGAAAAAGGCTTAGTATCCTTCACACCTTCCTTCTGAGCATCTGCATGCATCTATCGACGGGAATCCGCAGATTGATGCCATACCCTCATTCTGACACAACTCGCCTACCAGGTCTGCATCTGTTCTCGCGTCCGCATTCACGCACTCAGGGTAGTACCCGCAACAGTTGTGCACGTCCTTGATTTCGCAGTCCGCATCAGTTTGGCATGAGTAGTCAATGGACGCATAGTACTCGTCGAGTGTTTCAGGGGTGGGCGGTTCCCGCATAATGGGTCTTGACACGCCCCCTAGGACAGAAGTACAGCCCATCAAAAGCACAATAATCAACAATAGGTATTTCATCATCCCTCAAAATAGAGTTTAAATGCGTACATCAGACCTATCCCTAGAAGAACAAAGAGGAAAGAGCTCATTGATTTTTTGAAATCTGGCTCATTGTGGAGTTCTGGGATAAGGTCTGAGGAAGCAATGTACAAAAACCCTCCAGCAGCAAAAGGTAAGAGGAAGAGCATTGCGCCGTCAACCGCCACAGTGGCATAATAACCAACTAAAGCTCCTAACAGTGCAACAAGTCCTGATAGGAAGTTATAGAAGAGTGCCTTCTTCCGACTAAAACCCCCGTATACTAGGACACCAAAATCCCCAATCTCCTGAGGGATTTCGTGCATAATGACTGCAAGAGTTGTAGCATATCCCAATCCAATAGAATGGACAAAGCTTGCGGCAATTATCATACCATCAATAAAATTGTGGACACCATCGCCGATGAGGTTCATATACGAAAAGGTGTGAACATGACAATGGCCTTTGTGACAATGGCGCCAGAAAAGTAATTTCTCCATCAGGAAAAAGGTTAGGATACCAAGAATAGTATAGAGGAAAGGACTCATACCTGACAAGCCCTCCACTGCCTCAGGCAAAAGATGCAAGAACGCTCCACCGAGAAGTGCGCCTGCAGAAAACGCTACAAAAAGCAAGAGAAACTTATCCAGTGTCTTTTCCTTGATGGAGATAGTAAAGATTCCAACAAAAGCCATCAGGCTGACAAGTAACGTACACCCAAGAATCAATAACAAGAGACTCATGAGCCTACTCAAACACATTTCCTATATATATTTGCACTACCTATTTCTCTGCATGAAGTACATCATCGAACATCTTGAGCCGGATATAAGCGAGTGGTTGGGGCTCGAGTATTCTCATTGTGCGCAGATTGTGGGTGACGATATAGTATTCACGAACGTGGAGGGCAAGGACAAGGAATTCTGTGAAAAGCTCGGACCTGTGGACGAAAGGTCGTGTACTGAATTTGTCAAACAAGCGATTGTACTTGACCCGAAAGCTGAGAAGTTTTTGGAGCCTGAAGACTTCAAGAAGTACGACGCCATAATCATTGGTGGGATTTTGGGTGACAAAATCCCGCGCGGCCGGACAGAAAAAGAGATTACTTCGAAGATGGAATGTGTTCCACGCTCGCTCGGCCACCGCCAGCTCTCGGTCGACGGGGCAGTATTCGTGGCCAAAAAGACTGAAGAAGGTACTAGAATTGAGGACCAGGAAGTGGCCTACGAACCTGAAATAGAGATAGAAAAAGGCTACGCTGTGACACTAGAGTATGCAGTGCCTGTGTGGGACGGCAAAGCTGTTTTTACACCCGGCCTGCTTGAATATCTGGC
>CAZHTU010000017.1:0-1664 GCA_964535815.1 Candidatus Undinarchaeota archaeon | reverse complement strand
GCGTACCCGGCCGGCAGCATCTTGTTCAGCATAAGAGCAAGACCGATGAAGACTGAAAAGACTGCAGTGACGATTAAGGTACTCTCAACAATTGTCCAGATTATTCCACGCTTGAAGACCATGAGTTCCTGTCTGAAATCTTCCCTCGCACGCTCCAGTGCCGCATCCGCCTGCTTCTGGAGCTTGAAAGTCTTCCGCTCAATCTTGTACCTGACCTCGATGTACTCGCGCAAGGTCTTGAGGAAGCCCTCAAATCCTGAGAACACGGCTTCAAGGTTGTCACCATTGAATACCTCTTTCTTAATCTTGTTTATCTTTGCCTTTGCTCGCTTCGCTGATTTTTTGGTTTTCTTTGGCATGCTAAGTTTGATAGTATGCTAGTATATAAAATCAGCGCAGTTATCTTACTGCTTTCTTGCCCTTGATAATCTTGACACGCTTTACTCGCCGTTTGGTAGCCTTGTCCACAATTATTGAGATGCCACTCTCAGAAATCTCATCCCCTTCTTCAGGTATCTTGCCTAATTGGGAAGAAATGTAGCCTGCAATAGTATCTGATTCTGCGTCTCCGATGTTCAGGCCTAAACGTTCGTTGATATCCTCTATGCGCTTCGTACCTTCAACCAGATACCCTCCGCCTTTTGCTTTCTCAATCGAGTCATCGGCTTCGTCAGTCTCATCCCTTATCTCGCCGACTATCTCCTCCAAAACATCCTCCAGAGTAACAATACCTTCCATAATACCATGCTCATTCACAACGACTGCAAGATGAGTGCGCTTCTTCTTGAATTCAGAGAAGAGTGCGTCAATCTTCATGGTTTCGGGCACGAAGAGTGCAGGCATGGCAACATCTCCCACGGTCGTGCTATCTCCCTTTTGGAGATGCTTGAGGGCGGTTTTGTAATAGAAGATTCCTGCGATATTGTCCCGGCTCTCTTTATAGACTGGGAAGCGGGAATGCTCCATCATGTTCTGAAGGCCTTTTCCCTTAAAGACGTCTCTTAATAGAGTATTGGCCTCGACCATGTCCACATCGGGTTTGGGTATCATGATGTCAGAGACAGGAACGTCGTCGAACTTGAAAATCTTGTAAATCATCTCTCGCTCTTGTTCTTTAATCGCTCCCTCTTCTGCACCGATGGTGACTATCGAACGTATTTCTTCCTCGGTCAGGGTTTCACCACTGTGAGCTGGAGTGCCAAAGAGTCGCATCATCGAACGAGTCAGGATGTCCAGGAGCCAGATAAGTGGGGACAAAAGCCAAGAAAGGATTTCAAAAGGTCGGGCGACAAAAACTGCGATTTTCTCTGCATTGGAGACTGCATAGGATTTGGGCGTTATCTCACCAAAAATCAAAATCAAAAAGGTCATTACTCCAGTTGCAATCCCGATTCCGGCAGACCCGAAGGCTTCGATTGCGATGGCAGTAATCAAGGCCGACGCGGCCACGTTCACGAGGTTGTTGCCTATCAGCACGGTCGAAAGCAGCTTGTGCGGGTGCTGTTTAACCCTGTAAAGAGCTTCAGCCCCTCTTTTTTTGGCCTTCACAAGCTGTTTGACCTTGAGCATGTTCAAAGCCATCAGAGCTGTCTCTGATGCCGAAAAGAATGCGGACAAAAGCAAGAGCACTATAAAAGAGACGACGCGAATATCGATTACGATTT
>CAZHTU010000016.1:0-10329 GCA_964535815.1 Candidatus Undinarchaeota archaeon | reverse complement strand
TTTCATGATTGACTGGAGAGTCAGTGTTAAAATGCTTCTGTTAATCTTCCTGCTCCTTTGTACGTCACCTACAGGAGCGCACATGATTGCGAATGCAGCTTACGCGACTGGAATAAAACCAGTGGGAGTGAAGAACGATGTTCCTGTCTAGCCTTTACTATCTTTCAATACTCGCTACAGTTGTCTTCTCAATAATGGCAATTGAGGTCAAAGACTTATTACACGCGACCTATCTGCTCGCAGGAGCAGTGGCCTCACTTGCCCTGGCCTTCTTCCTGCTTCAGGCACCTGACATTGCTATCACACAGGCGACTATTGGCGCCGCACTCTCTACTGCAATATTTATCTTTGTTATCTCAAAGACAGGGAGGGAAGAATGAGATACGTCGTTCCATTGATGCTTGCCCTGGCCTTTATATTCCTGGCCTATTACTTCCCGCCTTTTGGTGCGGACGAGTTCTTAGGAAGGTCTAGAAGCATCTCTGAATACTATGTTGAGGAATCCTCAGAGACTGTAGGCTCACTGAACATTGTTGAGTCAGTTGTGTGGGCGTACCGGGGATATGACACACTTGGTGAAGTTACAATACTATTCACGGCAGTGCTTGCCATTTCACTTTTAGGAGGTAGCAAGTTATGATTATCTTGAGAACCATTTCACGTCTCATGTTCCCAATCATGCTTGTGTTCGGACTGCACGTGGCTGTCCACGGCCACCTTGGCCCAGGAGGAGCATTCCCTGCCGGAGTGATAATCGCTTCCGCATTCCTGATGCTCGACCTTGCGTACCCTGTTGTGAGTGAGGAGAAGAGAGAAACAGGATACAAAGACAAGGCTCCAAAACGCCTGGATATGGGCCACTTTGTGGAGAGTGCGGCTGTCCTTACCATTGCCGCCCTTATTCTATTGACATTGGTCTTCTTGGCAGTAGTGCCTGAAGTGCTCACAGGCGCGCCAGGTACACTTGCTTCGGCCTTTTCAATCTTCGCACTCAATATCTTCGGAGCGTTTGCTGTTGGTGCAGGACTCGCAATAATCGTTGCTCAATTCTTACCGGGGGAGAAACAATGATTGAGTACTACGCTGGACTATTACTGGTTTCTGTCGGAATCTACGCCATGCTCTTGAAAGACCATCTGGTGAAGAAGATTATGGGCCTCGCCTTGATTTCTGAAGGCATTCACTTGCTCTTGATAACTCTAGGATTCAGGCATACGTTTGAGACTGCCTTACCTCCAATCCTTCAGCTTGAGAATCTCAGCTTCGCAACCCAGGCGGTTGACCCACTGCCTCAAGCTTTGGTCCTGACATCAATCGTCATCAACTTCAGTATTACTGCGTTCGCATTGATGCTCGCACTCAAGGTGTATGAGAAGACTAAAACATTAAGGTCGGGAGAATGGGAATGATACTCGCAGTAATTATTCCATTGTTGCTTGCTTTTGCAACACCGTTCTTGTCACACGTCATCAAGAAGTATTGGAACGTCGCTATTCTTGGTTCGTTTATTTCCTTCTGTCTGATACTCAAAGAAGTACCAGTATTTATGGCACGAAGCATGGTCTACATCATTTGGAAGGCTCCACCGTATGGAATCATCCTACATGTGGACTCTTTCAATGGTTTGGTCGCACTACTCATTTCGCTTGTATTCACACTCGTCGCTATCTATTCAGTAATCTACATGAAAGGACGTAAAGGCCTGGAGAAGTTCTATGCTCTGTATCTACTGATGCTTGTTGGCATTCTAGGAGTTGTACTCACTGGTGACCTATTCAATATGTTCGTATTCTTCGAGATTGCCTCGATTAGTGCGTACGCCTTGGTCACATACTTGCACACCAAAAAATCTCTATTGAGTGCAACCCGCTTCCTGATATTGGGCTCGCTCGGAACCTCTCTCTTCCTTCTCGGAATAACATTCATGTACGCGCTCACAGGAACGCTCAATATTGCAGATATGGTTTTGAAAAGTCAGTCGCTTGTTTCGCCTCTTTTGCCTGCGGCTTTAGCACTCTTTTTCGTCGGAGTTGGAATAAAATCTGCAGTTGTACCCTTCCACCTCTGGAAACCCGGAGCAGTTGGGGATGCGCCGTTACCTGTTTCCGCGCTACTGGCCACTGCATCTACCACGATGGGCTTGTATGCAATGTCACGAATCTTGTTCACAGTCTTCTTCAACTTCCACGCTGTCTTTTCACAATTGTTGCTTGCTTTTGGTGCATTGACCATGACTGTCGGTGCTTTAATGGCACTCATGGAACCAAACATCAAGAAGCTTTTGGCATATTCAGGAATAAGCCAAGTAGGTTACGTGCTCCTCGCCTTTGGCCTAGCCACTTATCCTGGAGTATTTGCCGGACTCTTCCACATCTTCAATTTTGTCATTGCTAAAGCTCTTTTGTTCCTGGTCGTGGGCATGCTCATCATTAAGACACGTGAGACTGATTTGAATCGTCTTAGAGGACTAGGTGCACATCTACCTGGAACCGCGCTTGCCTTTCTCATTGGTGCTCTTGCCACTGCCGGACTTCCTGGTTTTAGTGGATTTGTGAGCAAATGGTTCATCTACATGGCTGCAATAGAGGCAGGATATCCCTTCCTCGCTGCGCTTGCGATAATCGTGAGTGCGATTACATTGGCCTACTATTTGAGGGCATTCGCGACTATCTTTTTGGGTCCTTCAGAAAAAATGAAATTTAATTGGGACCCGCATTATTTAATCCCGATACTAATACTTGCCGGAACGTGTATGCTCGTTGGAGTATTCCCATACTTGTTCACTGGAATCCTTGAATCTGCGAGCGTCTCTCTCGCAGATGTATCAAAATACGTGGGGGTGTTGGCATGATTGACCCATTCCTTGCCATTGGAGGTCTGGTATTCGCCATATTCGTCGTGCTCATCCTCTACCACTTCACGCACATGAGACCTCGTTCTAGATTGAGTCCAATGTACGCTGGTGGAGAAAGAGTACGACCGATTTCTGTGCCAAGCGACAATTTCTACCTAACATTTAAAGAATGTTTCCCGCGCGTTTACACCTGGCTTGAGCGCCTGCACAATGAGGACTTGACCGACTATCTCTTCTGGCTCGCTTTTGCCTTACTGGCATTGATACTTGGAGGGATGCTCCTATGAGTATGATAAAAAAATCTCCCTGGGTACTGGTCTGGGAATCAGGAGGATGCAATGGGTGCATCATCGAAGTTGTGGCATCAGTAACACCTAAATATGATATTGAGCGGTTTGGTGCCCTTGTAAAAGGTACTCCACGACATGCTGACATCTTTATTGTTTGCGGGGTAGTGACTAAAAAGAGTGCAGCTCGATTAAAACTATTGTACGAGCAGATGCCCAAGCCGAAAATTGTCATGGCAGTCGGAGCTTGTGGCTGCTCTGGCGGGGTGTTCAATGGTTGTTATGGCTCTACTAATGGGGCAGCAAGTACTATTCCAGTCGACATCTATGTACCTGGCTGTCCGCCGAAGCCTGAAGCCATAATCGATGGCGTTGTAAAGGCTCTTGCCCTACTGGAGGAAAAGAAGAAATGATTCCGCGAGCACTTCAACCCTACATTAAGAGAAGCAAGAATGGTATCCACACGATAAGCAAGTCAGATTTGCTCAAGGTAATGGAAGGCTTGGTTAGTACAGGATATCCATTCCTCAACACGATTACTGGCGTTGACACTGGAAAGAACATCGAAATCATTTACCACTTCACTGGAACCATCCAGGTCAATATCCGCATTGTTTTGCCCAGAACCAAGACTAAGATTCCAAGTATTACCGAGATTGTACCTGCTGCAGTGCTCTACGAGCGCGAAGTGGCAGAGATGTTCAATGTCGAGTTTGAAGGTCATCCAGACCCGCGACACCTATTCCTTCCAGATTGGTGGAAAGGTTATCCTCTAAGAAAAGAGGAGGTGAACAAGGATGCATGATGAAAAAGAGAAGAAGTTCATCTGGTCCCTGCCGATAGGACCTCAACACCCCGCCCTCAAAGAAGCAGTGCACCTTGACTTCAAAGTTGAAGGGGAAGTAGTTCAGGACGTTGACTTCAAGCTCGGATATGCACATCGTGGTATTGAACAGGCACTCATGAAGCGCCCATATAGTAAAGGACTCTACCTGTGCGAGCGCATCTGCGGTATCTGCAACCAATGCCATGGGAATGCTTATTGTCAGGTCGTGGAGTCGTTAGCCAAAGTTAACATTCCGAAACGGGCCGCCGCAATCAGAACAATCCTCGGCGAGCTCGAAAGAATCCACTCACACCTGCTCTGGGCCGGCGTGGCTGCACACGAGATTGGTTTTGATACACTATTCCACTACATCTGGCGCGACAGAGAACATGTAAT
Organism: Candidatus Undinarchaeota archaeon; assembly: GCA_964535815.1. GTDB lineage: Archaea > Undinarchaeota > CAZHTU01 > CAZHTU01 > CAZHTU01 > CAZHTU01. Next base: position 5,966 of record CAZHTU010000016.1, on the reverse strand, counting down.
GGAGCTCAAAGAGAAAATAACAGGAAATCGCGTGACCAATGACATGAATTGTATCGGTGGTGTCCGACGAGACATACCTGACTCGCTCCTTGATGAGATTGGTTTTGTGACCCAGTACGTCCGCAAACGAACCAAATACTACATCGACGTCTTCCTGAAGGATAAATCGATTGAGAAGAGGTGTTCAGGAGTAGGTGTACTCAAAAAGAAAGACGCTGAGATTCTCGGAGCTGTGGGTCCGACTGCACGAGCTTCCGGAGTGAAATATGATGTCCGCACAGCCGCACCGTACGCAGCATATGACGAGGCTAAATTCAAGGTGATTTCTGATAAAGGTGAGGATGTCTTCGCCCGCGCCAAGGTTCGCCTCTTGGAGCTTTTAGAGTCTGCAAACACCATTGACTCACTTCTACCATTGCCAAAAGGCCCACTCAAAATCAAGGTCCCGAAAGCCATTCCTGTCAATGAAGCTATAAGTCAGGCTGAAGCACCCCGTGGAGAACTCTTCTACTACGGCAAGAGCAATGGTACTGACATTCCTGAACGAATTAGAAGCCGCACACCAACCTATGCCAACTTCCCTGCTCTCAAAGAGATGCTCATCGGCGACCACATTGCTGAAATCCCGATAACTGTGGCCAGTATTGACCCGTGCATTTCTTGCACAGACCGTGTTACAATAACTGATGAAAAAGGCACACGTAAACTAACAAAGGAGGAATTTGATTGCTTGAATCCCTGGCACTCGCACCACTCGCATTAGCTATTGGACTACTGTACGAAGGAATAGACCGCAAATTAGCTGCGCGCATGCAAAATCGTGTGGGTCCGCCAATTCTCCAGCCTTTCTACGACATCTGGAAGCTGATTGAGAAAGAACACATGCGTCCTGAAGGCACTGGGATATACTTCACAGTCTTCCCGCTTTTGGCACTGTGCTCAGTAATAGTCGTCGTCCCGCTCTTATTCACCCTCTCTTTTGAGGGCGACATCCTACTAATCCTGTACATGCTCGCCATGTCTACTGCCTTCCTGGCACTCTCAGGCTTTGCCAGCCTGAACCCATTCGGAGCTGTCGGAGGGTGGAGAGAAATTCTCCAGTTCATCGGCTATGAGTTCCCATTTATTGTTGCGACTCTTGCTGTTGCCCTCCAGTCCAACTCCCTCTCAATCGGCTACATCTCCACTGCTTCACACTTCCTGCCATTTGCATTCTTTGCCTTCTTGCTCGCGGTCCAGGCTAAATTGTCAAGACCGCCGTTCCACATCCCTGAAGCTGAAACAGAAATAGTTGCAGGAATTGAAACCGAATACTCAGGAACCCGCCTGGCTGCACTTCACCTAGTGAAATCAGTCGAGCTCTTCGCACTCATCTCTTTTGCGGTTCTTTTGTTCTTCGGCTTTGGAACAATCGAGTGGTTCGCCCTGAACTCTCTCGCGATTCTCTTCTTCCTGAGCCTGACAAAAGTATTAGTGGGGCGTTTGCGAATCGACCAATCTGTACGATTCTTCTGGCTCTTTTTGGGGCCGCTGGCCTTAATCGACCTGATACGGGTGGTGCTCCTATGATGCCTATAATCCCTCTTCTCAAGGACGTTTTAGTCGCTCTGTTTAGGAAGCCAGCAACTGTCCTCTACCCGTATGTAAAAGTGAAAGCCGCTGAAGGCTACCGTGGACGGATAGAAGTAGACTGGAAAAAGTGCATCCATTGCTCGTCGTGTGCGCGTGTTTGCCCATCGGCGGCGTGCAAGTTCAACCCAAAGACTAAAAAACCTGAATTCGACCTGAGGCAATGTGTCTTCTGCGGTGAATGTAAAGACATTTGTCCAGTGAAATGCATAGAGCTCACTCAGGACTTTGAGATGGCTTCGGGTAAGAAAAAAGACCTTATTGTGAAGTGAACTTGGCCACAATTTCGTCTGCCGCTGTTTTGACTTCATTGCTCATTTTGTCGTAGGACGTAGTCTGTATGCCGATGATTTTTGCTGGAACTCCTACAAAGTCTATTAGGAATTTTAAAGAGGGTGAGTGGGTCGAGGACTGAGTTCCAGGGTCGAGAATCTCGCGTACCTCTCCTGGTTTCCCACCGAAGTCAGCCGCATCAAAAATGATTAGCTGGTCAGGTTTGAGCTTTTGAATTTTTCCGGCGAAGTTTTCTGGAGCCGTGTGTCCAAGGAAGACCTTACGCTGTGGCGTCTCTTTTATATGCCGGGCGATGTAGATGCCGACACCGTCATCGCCGTTCAGCTCGTTGCCGACTCCTATAATCACAATCATGACTAAATATAGTGAACTACTCCTGACTGAAGTTCGAAGCTTCCTAATTCATTGACTTCCCAACGGAAATCTCCAAAGGCGTTAATTCGGACGGTCCCCGCCCTACAGTTTAATTGGATTCTTTTCTAGTTTATAAGGTTTGACAGAGAGTAGCTTGCCAGTAATATTTGTCGATAGGGCCTTGCCAGTAATCGGTAAAAGGTGAGTATTTGTTGGGTTTTGTCGCAATTCATCTCTCTTGCGATATGAATTTAAAAACGCGCCGCCTTAACTCTTTTATGCCTAAATTCCTGCCAGTCAAAGACCCGAATCTCTTCCTCAGGTACTCCACGCCCTGTGGCCAAGTGCTTGTCAAGAGGAAAAAGCTCGACGAAGATGAGCTTGAGCGAATGATTGAAGAGGTCAAAGCAAGTAAAGGGACGCAGAAGGACTGCAAAGCCTTCCAAGTTGGGCTATTCTGGTGTTCTGAGCTGGCCAAAGAGGCAAAGAAAGAAGAAATCGACAGGAGAATCATCGAGAAGTACTTCTTCAAAAAGCATGAGGATGTCATCGAGGAGATGTCACTTGAAGGGCACGACATCAAGCCCGAATTGTGCAAAGTGCAGGAAGGACTGGTCATGGAAATCGAAGATAATGGTATGCTCAAAGTCTTTTTACCTACAGGGACCAGACATGTACGGCCTGACTTTGTCCCGGACGTGAAGAAAGGCAATACTGTAAGCGTCCACTATAATTTCGCCTGCGAGGTTCGGAAGTGAGAGGTGCCATCTCCCTAGAATTCATGCAGGTATTCGCCGCTATGATGCTCATCGCGGCCATGATGTTTGGTTTCTACACTGCCACTGCTGGACAGCTCATGGGTTATAGTTCCAAAATGTTCGGGTCTGCGGCCATTTCAAAACTTGTCAAGGACGTGAACTTCGTGTGCACCTATCCCTACTCAGAAAGGATAGTTGATTTACAGATAAGGAATGCTAAAGTGGAACTTAGTTCAGAACCTGCTAACTTAAAACTCGTTGTCAACGAAGAGAAGTATTCCACCTACTGTCCTGCTAATTTCTTATCGCACCAGCTGAAAGATGGGAAACTAATAGTGGGCGGCGATGCTAAGCTCAAGGTTAAGACCTCGATGGAGGCAGAGGATGAAGTACTCATCGAAGAAATCTAGAGGCCAGTCTGCTCTCCTCGGAATCATGGCCTTCAGTCTTGTTTTGCTTATTTGTCTTGTTCTCTCTGATATTGCTGTGCGCACAGCAGTCAAGACTAATGAGAATAGGTGGGAAGCTGAGATGGAACAGATTGCCATCGCGGCTTCGAATGACCTTGTGCTCAATCCCAAAGGTGGGATGCTGCACTCAGTGGGCCCAGCTGAATTGAATGACCACTTATTGGATAGAAATCTAATTGAAAGCTTTCCTACCAAACTCGAAAAGCTGAGGGAAAAGTGGCGTACAGAAAGTTGTGATGTGGAAGTGAAAGTGAAATATATCGGTCAAGATTACTTTTTCGAGAGCGAATCGATAACTAGTGGGAAATTCGGCAAGCTAGTGTTCAGGCGGGCAGTTGCTATCTTAGATGAAAACGGCGCAAAAGAGTCAGGAGTTGTTGAGATTGCGGTCGCGTGCTAGAGGCATCTACTACCTGCTCGAGCCGATGCTCATAATGTTGATGGTACTTGCAGTCTTTGCAGTTCCACTCATACAGAATGATAGGTTGGAGAATTCGAGGCTCTTCGAGTTGCAGGCGAATGATGTCATGTCTGTCCTCTTCCAAACTGGGATTGTTGACAGGATGGATAAAGCGTGCTGGGATAAAAATATCAAGTTCAGTGATGTGAAAGATAGTTTTAGGGAAGAGATAAGCGCGATAGTCCAAGAAGTCTCACCAGTCTACAAATGGCATGTCGTCATCCATGATGGTGTGAAAGCGTGTGAAGTTGGAGTGCGGATAGATAAGTGGAGCTCGAACGTGAATGTCGAACGCACAGTAATCTTTTCCACAAGTAAGCCTGAGAGTATCAAGAATGGGGCTATAATTCTGTCCTTGCTGGTACCGCCTATCTGATGCCGTCCCACCAGTTATTGACGTGAGGAACTTCAAGCAAAGAGTGGATTTGTTTGTAGTGGTCTCCTTCGACGCGAGTTATATAGGTCTCTTCAGAACCCTCGCCGTTCTTCAGGTCTTTTACTATGTCTATAACATGGGCGACGCATAGTGTCTCCAGGGCTTTGTGGCCCTCCTTGTTCAGGCTAAACCCTCCCCGTCGGGACTTGACAAGCTCGCCCATTGGCTTGACACCTTTGCCGTCTAAGGCTTCGTAAAGGTCTTCGCAGTGCGGAGGTAAAGGCATGACTCTTTGATGGGCTGCTTTCAGTTCATCCTTGCCAATTTCCTTGTCTGGATGCTGGTGCGCGGCTGACAGAACCAGGGCCTGCAACCTTAGCGGTGCAAGAAGCTTGACTGCATCGCTTGCAGCATCGACGTGTTTCTCGCCCTCGTTTGACAATGCTTTGTGCACGGTCGGCAGAGTAGGAATGACACGCTTGGCTGTAGAAATCGCTTCTAGCACTACATCTGTGATAATTCTGTCACGTCCCATCGTCCCGACAATACTTTGGACGCGAGAGTATAAAACCCTTTCTCGCTCTCTACTGGCGAGTGGTGATATTTTTATACTCGGCCACATAAAGTATTGGTATGGAAAAGGTTGATAGTGGTGTGAAGACGCCAGGAATCGGGAAGAAATTCCAGGAGATTATTGCAGAACGAATCAAAGAAGGTAATCGAAAGAACGATCCGCCCGAAGAGATTGAAACCGCCGTCAGGAATCTCTATCATGTCCTTAGACTTGTTAAGGGCATCTCATCGAACTCTGTGGACCCGATAGGGGTTAGGATAGCTAAGATAAATGGATTACTCGAAGAGGAAAATATCAGTTTTAGAGTCAACATATGGACTAAACAAGAAACAAAAAGGCGTACCTTGGCTATTAGAATATGCAATGTAGAAGAGTACAATCGTATACGTGGCAAGACTCAAAAGAAAGAAGAAAAAAAGATTCTAACAAATGAAGATATCTATCTTTTGGTGATGTCAAAGGTGCTCTACTTGAAGTATAAGAACGCACCACTCGTCGTAGCATTCGAAAAGCTGTTGAGTTTTGTCTACAAAAAATTAGGTAAAGAACCGCCAGAAACACTGAAACCAGCAAAAGAACTAAACAATGACGACAAGCGATTGATAACTGTCATCCTCAGCAAAGTGATGGATGAATTGTTATACCCGCTCAAGAAAGAAAAGGAATGGAAAGACCTACTTATTACACAAATCGACCTTCGCAAGATTGAGAAGAAAGACTACAAACTTGTCAAACAGCACATGAAAGAGATAGGCAGGTTTGACGCATTGTGCAAGCGACTTAAAGAGGATGATCCCAGACGAGTGAGAGATTTGGTCGATATCTTACCTTCGATATCTCCGAACGAGAAATCACGTTTTGTCTATATGAAACAGTTCTGGAATGCTATGTATGAGCTAGCGGGGTGAACTTTACGCGATTCCGCCAAGGAACCCTGACATTAAGAATTTTGAAAGGAAGTAGATTATCGGCCCTGTCGTCCACAAAAAGGCCACATAGAAGTATCTTCTGTTTTTGTCGCCTTCCAGGGTTGCAACTGAATCACCGATGA
>CAZHTU010000015.1:5524-10494 GCA_964535815.1 Candidatus Undinarchaeota archaeon | reverse complement strand
TACCACCATGTTATTGATATTTCTCACTGCAATGGCTCTCGGTGCAATCCATTCTGCGATTGGAATGGGTTATGGAACGATTCTTTCACCCTTACTGATACTGCTGGGATATGCTCCGCTTAATGTAATACCTACTGTACTTCTTTCCCAGGCTGCATGCGGTCTGAGCGGTGCTATGCGCCACCACAAACATGGAAATGTGGACTTCAGCCCTAAATCAACAGATGCAGCATACATCTACAGTAAACTGTGTTCGCTTGGGTACATAGAATGCATCAAGCGCGGGTTCACCACAGATTTCAAGGTGTCAGGTATGATAAGCTCGGTCGGAGCGATATCTGTCATATTTGCCGCCATTGTAGCCATAAGCGTGCCATTGAACCTATTAAAGATGTACATTGGGATATTAGTTATGCTCATGGGCCTCTTGATTCTAACAGGTAAGCAGTATGAATTCTCCTGGAGAAAGATAGCGGCAGTGAGTGTGATAAGTGCATTCAATAAAGGATTGTCAGGCGCAGGTTTCGGCGTCATCACAACAGGCGGACAGATAATGGGCGGTCGCAGTCACAAAAATGCCATCGCATGCACAGTGTTAGCAGGCCTTCCTATTGGAATAATCGGGTTCCTCACCTATGCCTTATTGATAGGAACACCCTCTGCTTACCTACTCGCCCCAGCAATAGTTGGTGCCATAGTCGGTGGGCGTTTCGGACCATTGGCAACTAAGAATCTTAAGCCTGAAAAGCTCAAGAACTTGATGGGAATAGCGATGATTTCCCTTGGGATATTGATATTAGCTAGAATGATTTTATGGTGATATTATGGAAAAAGAACACATGAACATAGTAATCGTTGGTCATGTAGACCATGGGAAGAGTACACTTATTGGTAGATTATTGTATGACACTGACTCGTTGCCTGAGGGAGTATTTGAGAGTGTCAAGGCCGCGTGCGAGTCTCATGGTGCTGAGGTGGAATTCGCTTATCTACTCGACTCTTTAGAAGAAGAACGGAAACAGAACGTGACCATAGACACAACACAGATGTTCTTCAAGACACTAAAGCGAGATTACACAATAATCGATGCCCCTGGGCATAAGGAGTTCTTGAAGAATATGATAACTGGTAGCTCATTGGCAGAGGCAGGTATCTTGATAGTGGCAGGTGATGAAGGTATTCAAGAACAGACCAAGCGCCACGCATACATCCTTAGTCTTTTGGGATTGAAACAAGTTATAGTAGTTGTCAACAAGATGGACAGCATTGGGTATGATAAAGCCAAGTTTGAAGAGATAAAGACTGGAATCTCTGACTTCTTAAAAAAATTGAACATACCTGTCGAGCATATAATAGCCATATCTGCTATGAAAGGTGATAATATAGTCGAGAAGTCCGAAAACCTACCATGGTATAAGGGCCTTACCCTCCTAGCAGCACTCGATGTCTTTGAGACAAAGAAAAGTGAAGAGGACAAACCTTTGAGATTACCTGTTCAGGACGTATACAAGCGTGGTGATAAAAGAATACTCGCAGGGACTATGGAGTCAGGTATCATCAAGGAAGGCCAGGAAGTCAAACTTTTTCCTTCTGCGAGCACCACAAAGGTGAAGTCGATTGAACTCTGGAATGATAATTCAAGCAAGGCATGCGCAGGTCAGAGCATCGGCGTGACACTGACTGACCCACTATTCACAGATCGTGGGGAAATCATCTGTTCTGGAGAAGATCCAAAAGTCAAAGAACAGTTCGAAGCGAGTGTGTTCTGCATGTCAAAAAAACCGATTAAAGTCGGTGAGCGACTCATCCTCAAGTGTACCACTCAAGAGGTTGACTGCGTCTTGAAGAAGATAGTGGGAAAGATTGATTCATCTACACTGGAAAAGATAGAAGGACATCAGGATGAACTCCAGGAATTGGAAGTAGGTGATGTGCAAATTAAGACAGATAAACCATTGGTCATAGAGAATTTCAACAATATCCCTGGGCTTGGAAGATTTGTCATCGTCAGGGATGAGGATACAATTGCAGGCGGAATCCTGCACGATAATTAATTACTTTGGTAATCTAGGGTCTGAGATGACGCTGGTCAACAGGGCTTGTAGTTCCTTTTTCTTATCCACCTCAACATCGTAGAGGTTGTTCTGTTCTTCTGAATCTTCTTCTAGATTGAACACTGAAGATTCTATGCCTATGGCAGGTTCGACCACCTCGATGAGCTTCCAACCATCTTTAGTAACTGTATACTGTTCACCGGTATTGTTCCATCCCGCTGGGGCGTGCACTTCTGAGAAGGTGTACTCTTCAGTATATTCTCCTTCACCAGTGAGAACTGGGTAGAGGGTCTTTGAATCTATATCATCAGGTAGAGATATGCCATATATATCCAAAATGGTTGGGAAAAGATCAGATAACCAGACACGCTCTTCGACTCTCCTCGGCTCAAATTCCTTCGGATAGTGGACGATAAGCGGAACATGAAGCTGTTCTTCGTATACACTATCTACATGACCAAATGCATTATGCTCATAGAATTCCTCACCATGATCTCCAGTAACTATCACTATTGAATTGTCAAGTAGTCCTAGGCTCTCCAGTCGGTCAAGCATGTCTCCGATACTGCGGTCTTGATTGACTATGGTTGTATCGTAGAGATCGACTGCATACTGAACTGTATCTGCTGGAACGTCGAGCTCAAACCGATATTCTGGAATATTGTCTTTGAATTCCCAAAAGTCCATCCTCACGTCCGTGAACTTCCCAAGTTGTGGGGTCCAACGTTCATATGCAGCAGGATTTATCCACTCATGAGGATCATAATAATGTACAAACATGAAAAAAGGACTATTGTCTTTGTTTAGGTCAAGCCACCTATAAACCTCCTCATTTATTTCTTCTGAAGACTTATAGCGATCGATTTGAAAGAGCTTTTCAATGGATTTATCAAATCTTGGGAAAAGTTTAAAGAACCAGTATTTTACACTTCCTCTTTCTAGAATACCAACCATTTCGATAAAATCTAACCTCTCGCTATATCCTATAAATCCTTGGCTTAGACCAAATCTTTCCTTGAGGTTCATGCCTGACGCGAATCCGACCGTATTATACCCTTCTGCAGTCAAAATATCTGCTAGGGTTGTTTGATTGGCTTCTAGTTTTTGATGCTTAATTGTAGCAGTATGGTGAGTAGGGATTTTACCAGTAAACAAAGACGAGATAGAGGGAATAGTCCAGGGTGATTGTGAGATTGTATTCTCAAACACGACAGAGTTCTCAGCAAACTTCTTAATCTCAGGGGTCGTATCCCTATGATAGCCATATACCGACATATGGTCTGCTCTCAAAGTATCAATTAGTAAGATAATCACGTTTGGCTGGTCCTTGAGTTCTTCAGGAGGAGTATACTGTGGAGCCTGCCCCAGTATAGAGATATCAAGCATAGCGGAAACACCAATGAATACCACCATTGCAAAGAGAAAGTTTTCAATAAGCTTTTGCATCATTGTGCTGTTGAATATTTTCAATACTTGTTCTTTCAGTCTGGCTAATATTATGAAATAAAGCGAACCTGAAATCAATATAAGCATAGCTGATGTACGGAATACTTCTTTGCTCGTAGAGGGGTCAGAGGGTAAGATAAATACATCCACTGCGTACCAACAAAAGAACACTAACAATCCTAGAAAACCAATACTGATATAGAAAAGACTAAGCCAATCTCTGGTAGCTCTCTTGTCTACGGGTTGAATAAATCTCCTCAGTAGCTCCACAAATATTGCTATGCCAAGAAATATGGAAACATAGATTACAGCAGAGATAGACAAAGCCTGGTATAGTTCATACCAATCAAATCTTGGTACAACTATCCTTGCAATGACATCCACCATACCATGCAAGAGTCCAGTTAGTAAGCCTATAAGACTCGCCAGTTTCATATGTTCAAGAGCTGTAAGAGACTCCATAGGGTAACTCACTTCTCTAAAGTAGGGCTGTTTGGTTTAAAAGAATTTGGTTGCATAAAGTTTGTTAACTTTTAATTTTGAAAAAACATCAGTCCGAAGGAAACGTTCTTTAATGAGTAGATGAGTAGTTAGCTCATGAAGCAGGCATTTAATAGGAGCGGACAGGTGATTTTGGCAGAAGTACCTGTGCCAAAATGCTCTGTCGGAGGCGTCCTAGTCAAAAATAACTACTCGCTCATCAGTACAGGCACTGAATTAACCTCAATCAGTTCTAGCAAGGGCCCACTTCTACGTGAAGCAAAGAAGTCCAATGCTGCACAAAAAGTTGTGAAGCTTGTAAAACATAAAGGCGTCCGGGGTGCACTGGACACGATAGACAATATACGAAATCAAGAGTCTCGCTTAGGCTACAGCTCTGCAGGGATTGTCGTAGAAGTCGGAAAGAATGTCACTGATTTAAGTGTTGGTGATCGCGTTGCGGCCGCAGGGGCAGGTTATGCCAGTCATGCAGAATATATCCAGGTTCCAAAGAACTTGGTCTCTAAGGTGCCAAACAATGTCAATATGGAAGATGCCTGTTTTACTACTGTTGGTTCGATCGCGATGCACGGTGTCCGACGTGCAGGTGCAACATTCGGTGAGAATGTTGTTGTCATCGGTCTGGGTTTAGTAGGTATGCTCACTGTGAACATACTCAAAGTGGCTGGTGTAAGGGTAATTGGCATAGATATAGATGAAAGCCGCATCAAAAAAGCGAAGAAATACGGCATCACTTGTTTCGATTATACTTCAGACATAGAGAAAAATGTCAAAAGACTAACAGAATTCGGTGCAGATGCAGTGATAATAACTGCTTCGACGAAGAGTAACGACCCGATACTGCTCGCACCAAAGCTGTGCAGAAAGAAAGGCCGCGTTATCGTCGTTGGTAATGTAGGAATGAATCTAGACCGTGGTGAATTCTACAAAAAAGAGGTGGATTTACTGATTTCTACTTCGTATGGTCCT
>CAZHTU010000015.1:2045-5514 GCA_964535815.1 Candidatus Undinarchaeota archaeon | reverse complement strand
ATCACTACGAAGAGCAAGGTCAAGATTATCCAATAGGATATGTACGGTGGACAGAGAACCGTAATATGCGGGAATTCTTGCGGCTTTTATCTGAAGACAGGATAAATCTCAAACCAATCAAAGGCAATATCTTCAAGCTCAATCAGGTGTCACAAGCATACAAGTCCCTCAAGTCCAAAACCGCATTAACTTCAATCATACAATATGATAAAAAAAGCCTAAAAAAGTTAACAATAGATGTTGGACCGAAACGTCGCAAGGTAGTAGGCAAGATTGAAATCGGAGTAATAGGTCCAGGTAACTTATTCCAGAATGTTCATCTGCCGAACATCAAAAAGATTAAGGATTTCCATATTCGTGCGCTATGTTCAGCAAGCGGGAAAGGTTTGAGAGTCCTTGCGAGGCAAAGTAAGGCAAACTATGTCACAACTGATTACACAAAACTGCTTAAAGATCCCAAGATCGATGTCATAATGATTTGCACGCGTCATAATCTACATGCAGAGCTAGCGAGCGAATGCCTGAAAAATGACAAACATGTTTTTGTTGAAAAACCGATGGCAATGGATGCTAAACAACTTAGGAAGCTTGAGAAGATAGTGAAGCAGTCAAAAGCCATCTGTTTTGTCGGGCACAATAGGCGGTATTCGCTCTTCCTCCGAAAAGTGAAAAATTTATTCTCTCAAGAAAACACGCCCTGGATGATAAACTATCGCGTCAGCATCGGTGCAAATAAGGATTCATGGATACAGGATCCTAAGACGGGTGGTGGGCGGATAATCGGTGAATGTTCACACTTCTTTGATGTCTTCAATTTCATAGTTGGCTCAGAACCGGTATCTGTGAATACGACAACATGCGGAAATCTGCAATCAAATTATCTGGCTTCAGATAACTTCCAGACAACTCTTAAGTATGCAGATGGGTCTGTTGCTTCTCTTATCTACACAAGCCTTGGCGATCCACGTGCCGGCAAAGAAAGGTTGGAGATATCGCGTGGCGGTAAGTCTGCATTTTTAGATGATTTCACTTCGCTCAGATTCTTCGGTGTGCGAAGTCAGGACATCATATTGAAAGAACAAGACAAAGGCCATTATGCTGAACTACTTGCACTTGGCAAGGATTTGCATGCGGGCAAATACGAAACTAAATCTGCATTTTCTGCGACAGATATAGCGTTTATGGTAGATGATCAGGTCAAAAATCGCTCAAAATAGTCTTATCTAAATTTGGCCTAATCCAAAAACGCATTATAGAGTTTGAGATGCTTCTCTGAGATAGTGTCCCAGGTACAGTTTTTATTGACATATTCCTTTCCTCGACTACTCATTTTTTTCATCTCTGTAGGATTATCCAAAAGCTCCACCAGGGCCTCGGCTAGAGCTTGTGGATTTCTTGGTGGCACCATTGTCCCAGCTTTTGAAGAATTGATTACTTGAGGTATGCCTCCTACTTCAGTGGCGACTGCGGGTTTCCCGCACGCCATAGCTTCCAATAGCGCAGTTGGGCAGCCTTCATAGACCGACGACATTACAAACACATCAGCACGCTTGTAAGCAGCAATCAATTCATCATTGTTAACAAAGCCTGCTAGGGTAACAGTATCCTCTACACGCAAATCCTTAACAAGTTGTTGTATATAGTTTTTATAATCAGGATATTTTGGATTGTCTCCGATAATCAAGAACTTTATGTCTTTACGATTCTCGCTTACAATCTTTGCAGCTTTTACAAGATATTCGATACCCTTCACCTTGTCCATCCTCGCAACAAGGAGTACTAATTTTTCCTGAGGTGAAATATTATACTTCTTTTCGATATCGAGTTTGGATGGTGTGTTTTGCAAGTTCAGGAACATATCTCCGACTGCATTGGACATTACATGTACTTTATCTCGGTCCAAGTCAAAGACGCGCACCAAATCCTCTTTTTCTGCATCAGTATAAGCTATTACACCATCGCATAACTTCAGCATTTTTTTCCCAAGTAGAGTATCATAAATTCTACCTGGCAGATTACGGGACCAAGACCTCGTAAATATCGCACCTCCCGCTGTCAAAAAGAGTGGTTTGTTCTTAAGGTGTTTTAGCACTAGTCCTGAAATATCTGCATTAATTAAGTTGTAAGGGTTTATGTGGGCAATATCTGGATTATTTCTGAGTGCGTGGATGAAGGAGAATGGAGCCTCATATGCAGTCCCTAGACGAACCGTGCCAAGCCTGTGGACATCAATACCCTCCATAGAAGTAGGAGATTGGGAGCACAAACTATATGTCCCATTCTTCTTGTAATTGCTGCAGAGTATAGACACTTTGTGGCCTTTTTTGATTAACTCTTTTGATAGATTATAGACTACACCTATTGTACCGCCCCAGAACGGGATATCAAAGTAGTTTGTGAGGTAGAGTACTTTCATTTTTTAGCCGCCTGTATTAATTCTTTATATTTTGAATATAAGGGCTTGCATGCATTCTTCCATGAGTAGTCTAGTGAGGTCTTTCTTGCATTTTTCCGAAGTTTAGTAAGTCTTTTTGATTTTTGCAAGAGTTCGGACGTCTTAAGTGCGAGCGACTCTGCATCATCTGGTTTGAAAAGAATACCGCAATCACCCTTGCGAACTACATCTGCGAGTATACCAAAATCCGCAGTCACGACAGGAGTACCACTAGCTATTGCTTCGAGGAATTTCACGCCGACAAAATTTGTGTGGTAAGCTATTCCTTTTCGGGGGTACATAAACAAGTCAACTGACGCCATCAGGTCCTGATGTTCCTTGTCACTGATGAATCCTAAATAGTCTATCATGTCTAAAACATCAAGCTCTCGTGCAATCTTATCGAGTTTGGCTTTGACATATCCTTTACTCACCATAAGCAATCGTGTTTTCGGCATACTTTCTTTGATTGAAGGGAGAGCGCGGATGAGCGTTTCTAATCCCTCAGTATCCCGCATTCCACCGCAGTAGAGTAAAAGATTTTCCGCATCATATTTTTTATGGAACTTGGAAGATTGTTTGTCAGGATTGAATGCTTTTGTGTCCACGCCATTCGGAACGACCACGATTTTTTTGGAATCGACGCCTTCAGCAACTAGGCCAGCTTTGTTTGTATCACTTATCGTGACGACACAGTCCACACTGCCAAGTATCGCCTTCTCCAGTGCATAATAATAACGGTACTGAATGCCTGTAAGAAGACCGAGTTCATAATCCGTCTTACTCAGTAGCCTGTGCACTTCAATTACAAGAGGTATGCCTAATAGTTTTCTCAAGAATACACCAACTAATTGTAAGTGAGGTGGATGTCGTACATGGAGCAGTTCTGGTTTGCTTTTATAGAGGCCTGAAAATAAGGAAATCATCTCTGCAGGATTCAGTTTTGTAAAATAGGTCATTAAGTTTGATAGAATGGATTCTCTCAATGGAAGGCGGTAAACTTGGACGCCATCCATCTTCTCAAAAGACTTGCAT
>CAZHTU010000015.1:0-2035 GCA_964535815.1 Candidatus Undinarchaeota archaeon | reverse complement strand
TAGATTAATCGATTGAATGTGAATATTGAGCATTTTGCCCCTAAGGAATTCAAGGCGCGAGTCATGTTAAATGCCCGAGTAGCAGTCCCACTATAATCAGGGAAAAATGTCGATGAGATAAAGGCCACCTTCATGCGTGAGATTTATTAATATTGATTATAAATAAGCTTCCACTAGAGGCGTTTGCCAAGTAAATTGTAGGAGACAAAAGAAAGATCTTCCCGTGAAAAGCCACCTATTAAGAAGAGAGATATGAGATAAGACGCTGAAAAGAGGAGGCCTGCGAGTAAGAAATTAGGGATTGAATTGATGGCAGGTATTACCATATCTGTCAGCAGATAGGAAAAGAGCGAGATTGCAGCTGGCTTAAGGACCCGCATCAGAGGGAGAGTATACCCGCGGACATACAACCTGCGGACCTCAAAGAGTTTCTGTAAAGAGAATGCTAATATTGCGCCGTACGCCACTGAGAAGTAGCCAACAATTGGGTAGAGTGCGACTATCAAGACAAGGTATGAAATAGAGAGGCTGTGGTTAATGAGTATTATATTTTTAGGCTCCTCTGTGGCAGTTAACACTGCCGAAAATAACCTCCCGATACCGCGTATCGCCGCGGCGATGATGAGTATATTCAGGAGAGGAAGCGCAGGTAGGTATGTAGACTTTCCTAACAGGAGAATCAAGTACCTGCCTGACAACAACATAAAGGCGGAAACCGGAAATATCATTATCGAGAAGTACTTCAGACCTAGATTGAGCGCATCCTGAATATTTGTGCGATTCTTCATGCCAACAAATTCAGAAATGTAAGGAAGTAATACCATACATGCGCCAGAAGAAATCATAGGAATGAGCATGGAAAACTTGTAGGCAAAAGCATAGTATGCCAGAATTTCTGCAGCCGCCACGTAGCCCAGAAATAATATGCCTCCGCGTTCAAATATTAACTTTGCAAGGTTTATGAGATAATAGGTAAATCCTGAGACGACTATCAGTCTTAACATAGGGACATCAAAGGACTTTGCACCCAGGTCTTTCGGAAGCACTCGTTGCACATAGAGAGCGAGCATAGATACAACCAGGGCCTGACTCAGGAGATACGCATAGAGGGCGTATGTGGCACTAGCATAGAAAGATAGGAATAAGAACACTAATGAGAGCCGCAGAAACACAGTTATCAGATTGACCAGACTCAGGAAGAACATCTGTTTGTATGCATGAAAGAGCATAGTCAGCGTGGAGTACATAGTCATAAAGAAAACTATACCTACGCCAATCGTCAGTAAACCAGATATTGCTGGCGTCTTGTATACGACAGTGGCTAGATGATTTCTTGAAAAGAACAGTATAGTAGAGAGTACTAGCGCAACAATTGTCTTGAGAATGAATACAGAACATACTATTGCTCTCTCTTTCTTATTCTCAGAACTGCCTCTGGCTATTGAGATATGACGGATTGCGGCTGTCTCAAAACCAAATGAAGAAAAGCCGTGAAAGAGTAGAATAATGCCAAGTGCTAAATTAAAGATACCGAATTCAGACACTTCTAAGGTGCGAATCAAAAGAATAACGAGCAGAAATTCTAGGAAAGAGGATAAAATATCACTTGAGGACATAAAGAGCGAACCCCTTCCAATATTCTTAGCCAGATTCTTCTCTTGCATTTTACAGACAGATAATCCTCATTCCAGGAATAGAAGACAACACTATTTAAGTGTTAGCGATGCTTTGCTCCGTCATAAACATAAGACAATGCGCCGTATGGCGGAAACCTTATATTCACAAAAAAAAGAGAGTAAAGTATGAAACTAATCCTAGTGCGCGCTCCCCTTAGTTACACTGCATACGAACCACCATTAGGAGTTATGTACCTTGCATCGTTTCTACGTAACAATGGTTTCCCTGATGTTGAGATTATTGATTGTGATATCTCACCGACAGACTATGAATCTTTGGAAACAGTCCTCGCTGTCAAAAAACCAGATGTGGTGGGGATTAGCGCAATATCGTACAACATTAATTCAGCGTATAACAA
>CAZHTU010000014.1:0-10958 GCA_964535815.1 Candidatus Undinarchaeota archaeon | reverse complement strand
AGAAGCGCGATATTCTGGATGCTGATGTCCGAATCAAGGACAATAAGATTGTTGAGATAGCCAAGCCTGGTAAGGCTAGCAAGAGTGGCCATGTGATTGAAGCAAAGGGGAAAGTCTTGCTTCCAGGGCTCGTGAATACTCATACACACACAATGATGTCTCTTTTGCGTGGATATGGCGACGACATGAAACTCCATGAGTGGCTCCAAGACTGTGTGTGGCCTGTTGAAGCAGCCATGACCGCTACTGATGCCAAAGTAGCGACTGAATTGAGCCTGCTCGAGATGATAAAGTCAGGTACAACAAGCTTTGCAGACATGCAGGGCTTTTCAGACAAGACTGTTCCAGAAGTTGTCAAGAGTGCAGGTTTGAGAGGATATCTTGCATATGGGATGGTCGACCTTGGGGATGCAAAGAAGCGAAAAGCAGAATTGGATGGAGAAAAGAAGTTTATCAAACTTGTTAAGGACATGAAACTGGATAGGGTCCAAGCGATGCTCGGACCGCATGCACCTTATACTTGTTCAAAAGAATTGCTGGAAGAGACTGTGAAGCTCGCCAAGGCTGAAAAGGTTGGGATACACATTCATGTCTCAGAAACGCGGAAAGAGGTTTATGACTTGTTCAAGTCGGCAAAGATGAGGCCGATTGAGTATCTTGACTCGCTTGGGGTTCTTGGCCCGGAAACACTAATGGCACACTGTGTCTGGTTGACTAAAGCAGAGATTGCATTGGTTGCGAAGAGAAAAGCAAAGGTGAGCCATTGCCCTATAAGCAATTTGAAGTTAGCCTCAGGTGGAACGTGCCCAGTTCCTGAGCTTTTGAAAGCTGGAGCAAGTTTGAGTCTTGGTACTGATGGGCCGGCGAGTAATAATAATCTTGATATGTTTGAGGAGATGAAGACTGCTGGAATCATTCACAAGAATGCGAGATGGGATTCTCGCGCGGTTCCTGCGCAAGCTTGCTTGGACATGGCCACCTTAGGTGGAGTAAATACTTTAGGCTTTGACGGAGGTTCGATAGAGAATGGAAAGCTCGCTGACATGATACTTATTGATTTCAAGAAGGCCCATTTGAGCCCGGTCTTTACTCCTGTCTCTCACCTTGTTTATTCAGCCCATGGACAGGATGTTTCTACAGTTATTTGTGACGGGGAAATATTGATGGAAGAAGGGAAAGTAAAGACACTAGATGAAGATAGAGTTCTGGAAAAATCCCAAGAGGTCGGAACTGATCTTACGAATAGGGCTACGAAGAAGACGAGGAAACTTTAGCCTTCACATCTATCCAACCGGAACTGCCATCCCATTTTTGCTCTCCGAGCTCGAATTTTACTCTCTGCTTGAAGAGTGGACATTCAACCACTAAAGTTTCGAATTCTCCACCTTCGCCGATTAGGTGAAGACGGTGCTTTTTGGCGAGCCCGACAAGTTCATTGAGGGCACGCTCGTCCATGATTCGTCCAAGCCAGTCCTTTGTTAATCCATCAGCTGAGACGCCGGTAATCATGACCTTGAAGTCTGCATCAAGCATATCCTTCCAGAGTTGGAGGGAGTTCTTGTGCCAAAGAGGCATGAAACTTTTGAGTCCGAGCTCTTCGCACACTTCTTCGACACGAACGCGTTGATATTCGCTTGCTACTGCACCAGCGACCACTGCTTCCGCGTCAGTCTTTGAGAGAAGGTCGCGGAGTGTGTCAAGTTCGTCTTTTGAAGACTGCTTGACTGTTAATGGAAGATCCATAGCTTCGGCCATTGGCTCGACATTTTGGATAATGGGCCAGTGGAAAAGATAAGAGTCCTTTTTTGGGTAGATTGACAAGAGACTGGAACAATCCCAACCCTGGTTTAGTGAGTACCATAAGGCGTAAGTAGAATCCTTGCCACCTGAGAAGAGAGATACGAAGCGCATTAGCGTCCTTTGAATGAATCATCTGCTCCAGATTCTGCAATCTGAAGCCATTTGCAGTTCGGGCACCAAAGAGCCTCGTCGGCGAAGACATCCCCTATTGTTCTGGATACAGAATCCCGGTCCTGGACAACCACACTGGCAAAGTCCTGACGTTCAACTAGTTGGAGTTCGGATTTCTTGCAAAGTGGGCACTTGACCTCGGGTTCGAGCTTTTTTGCGCCCTTGGCTGGATTGGAGGCACGGAAGTAGACTGCCATACAGTGCTTGCACACAAAGGGTTTGTCCTCATAGTGAACATCAGAAAACTTGGTAGACTTGTTCTCAGGTCCGAAAAGTATGTCGCCAAAATCTTCAGCGTCGGAAACCATAAGTGAATTTCCGCAAATTAAGCACTTGACATCCATCTTAACTCGTTAGCTCTGCTTGATTAGTAAAACTGAACATAGTCTCGGCGCGGGCGAGTGCTTCGGTACTCTTTATGTCATCGTTGGAGAGTTTTGCCTTTATTACAAACTCTTCATGTCCCTGAAGCTCGAAAAGGCAATCGTAGAGCACGTTTGCTTTTTTGGAGAAGGTCATCTTAGTATTCACCCAGTTCTGAGGTCCGCGGATGAGATGGTATTTGTTCCTGTCCTCTATTTCAATCACTTCAGGAGCTCCCACTGGTTGGATATCAACCGTAATGTAAGTGGGCTGGACTTCCGAAGTCCAGGAGAGTGGAATCCTAATCATTGCGCTCGCTCCGTCGGACTGAACGACCTCAGGCTGGCCAATAGACATGCTCGCGGCCGGAGAAGGTTTGGGCATCATGCCATATGTAGCTAGGAGTAGAATTATTCCTAGAGCAATTAGATAGGGTAAGTATTCCCGCTTATATTCCATGGACAGTAGGAGGTGTGGGCGGCTTAAGTATATTTCGTTAGGAAAGATAATAAATGGCAAAGGAGTCACACTTGGCATGAAACAGGAATTTTGGAAGAGCCAGTACGGCTTCCTTATGGCCACAATCGCAGGAGCAGTTGGAATCGGGAACATCTGGAGGTTTCCTTATCTTTTGGGGGCGCATGGGGGTGGTATCTTTCTGCTTGTGTATTTTCTAGCACTTTTTGCAGTGGGGATTCCGATGATGATTCTTGAACTTTCGTTCGGACGGAAGTTTAAGGGAAATGTTATAGAGTGCTTTACTCAATCGCGCTTCAAATGGTTGGGCTACTTCATTGTACTCAACCTTTTCTTGATTTTGTCGTACTACACTGTCGTGGTAGGTTGGACGCTAGCATACTTCTTCAGTTTCCTTATTTCAGGAGCAGTGCCCAAATTCGCAGTATTTATCGCCTCAGGGTGGCCAATCTGGTTCACACTCCTGATGATAACGATATCTGGCCTCGTGGTCTACAAAGGCCTTCGCGGTGTCGAGAGGAGTGCAAAGATTATGGTTCCGGCATTAGTAGTATTGCTGGTATTTCTGGCATGGCGGGCCTTGCTCCTGCCCAATGCTCTGGAAGGGCTTATGTTCTTCCTGAAACCTGACTTGTCCAAATTGAGTTTCAAGGTCGTGCTTGCCGCATTTGGCCAAGTCTTCTTCAGTCTGGGATTATCAATGGGGATACTGATTACCTATGGGGACTTTCTGAGAAAAAGAG
This sequence comes from Candidatus Undinarchaeota archaeon, assembly GCA_964535815.1. GTDB lineage: Archaea > Undinarchaeota > CAZHTU01 > CAZHTU01 > CAZHTU01 > CAZHTU01. Next base: position 7,404 of record CAZHTU010000014.1, on the reverse strand, counting down.
CAAACATAGTCAAGGATTCAATAATCACAAGCTTTTCAGATACTGGGATTAGTATCTTAGCCTGTCTCCTGACTTTTCCAATAGTATTCTCGTTCGCTGTCAATCCTGCGGCCGGGCCAGGGCTTGCTTTCGTCACCTTACCTTTGATTTTCAAGCAGATGGCTTTTGGTAGGATTGTGGGGTCTATCTTCTTCCTTGCCCTCTGCATTGCTGGATTGAGTTCAGTAATCGCAGGGATGGAGGTGCTCTACGTGAGCACTAAGATTCACAAGAAAGATATTTGGCTCGTCTGTTTGATACTATGGCTCGTATCCCTACCTTCAGCAACCTCGAGCCAGTTCCTCGATACAATGGATTATATTGCTGGGACTGTTTTGCTCTCGCTTATCGGGCTTGGGACGGCACTCGTGGTCGGGTGGAAGATTGGGCCTAAAATCTTGAGAATCGAGTCCGGTCTGAAAACAGTATGGTGGGATAGGATAATCAAATATTTGGTACCATTAGTCCTGCTGGCAGTAATCTTCTTCGGCCTCTAGGGCTCGAGCTGATATATTAAATAAAAGAGAAAAAGTTAAGCAAACGCAAGCACACTATAAGTGCCTGCGTTTACTCGTTTGAGTAGAATATCTACTTCTTCTTGAGCAGGGGTAATCCTGTCTTCTTGCTCTCGACAACAACTCGGTCTGCTGGAACTTCGTCCAGAGGTCCGCCGTCAGCCTCCTTGAGCTTGATTGCCTTGGCAAAGTAGTACAGAGTTGTCTTCGGGGTGTCTTTGTAGTGCAGGTAGTAGGTTGCTCCCCTAGAGTTTTTGTATGCAAAAGCCATTTGTATTAACCTCCTATAATTGTTAAGAACAGGATGAGTTATACCCTATAAAAGCCTTTCGTATCGAGGATATGGGGGAAATTGAATTATTTTCAATATTGCAAATAATTCGGTGGACAAATATTTAAACTTTCCAGACAAACCCAAGGCACCGTAAACTTTGAGGTGAAACACATGGACCAACCAGTACAATATGAAACACTAAAATCAGAAGAGATCCGTTACGGACCTCGAGATAACAAATTCATCGAGATATCGAGGAAAAAAGCCCCTGATCAAACAGAATTTTTCATGATCAGCAAGGGATTCTACAACCAGCAGGATGAGAAGCGCTACCAAAAAGGTGTGGGCTTCCCATACGATGAGACTATCGTAAAGTTCATCGCAGACAAGCTGAAGAACTTCTCTAAGGGTAAGCCAGAAGTCATGCCTGAGGACAAGCCTCCTGAGGAACCTAAGGCTGAAGAGGCACCTGAAGCGCCGGCTGAGGAACCGAAAGCAGAGGAACCAAAGGAAGAAGCTCCGGCAGAGGAGCCAGCTCCTGAGGAGCCTGCCGCCGAAGAGCCAGTAGAAGAACCAGCAGCCGAGGAAGCTCCAGCTGAAGAGGCTGAAGCTGCCCCTGAAGAGCCAAAGGCTAAGAAGAAATAGGTCCTGAAAGCAAATCAGATTATCGAACGAGCGTGAGCTGGGTCGCTCTCCAGTAACCAAGTACACCAGCACAATTCGATTGGTCGATATCCTGTCTCTTTAGCAAGCTTATCAATCTCGTCGATGTAGCCTTCTAAACTCCCAGACTCAAAATCTACTCCTGCCTCCTGACACAACTGCTTCAGAACCTTCAAAACAATCCGGTCAGGCATTGCAGTATCCACACCCCCCATCATTCTTAGGTATTGGAATGTATTTATCCCAACACCGTGAATCTTACCAATAGGATTTTCCCTCCAGGCGTGGTGGTCGGCCTTTTGTGCCCATGCTTTCAGTGCTTCTACTCCTGCATCATACTTGAGAAGCACACGCGCACACTCGAAAATCAAGTTCCAAGAACGCCTGTTCCCCCAAAGCTTTAACATTGGTGTGGTGGGTTTGCTGAAGGTGGCTAGGTCCCTAAGAGTCGTGATTTTACCAGTATCAACAAACTGGTGCTCAAAAGCCTTCACTTTAGGCACGACTACCTGGAAATAATTGATACCAACGCTTGTGAAGCCTGCGTCTACAAGCATTAAAACAATATTCCCACCCCAGCGACTCGAATCTAAGCATTCCTGGGTGTAGTGCTGGAGCTGGGGCCAGATGGGCGTCAAATGACGTCTAAAGACCTCATTCATAAAAGAGGTTATTACAGAAAAGGTTATGACTTTTCCCTACTCTTCAAATTCGACGATGTCTTCCTTATCTGCTTTCTTGGCTTCTTTCGGCTTTTCTTCGGCTTCTTCTTTTGGCTCTTCCTCGGCTGGTGCCTCTTCAGCTTCTGCTGGGGCTTCTGCTGGTTCTTCCGCAGGTGCCTCTTCAGCTTCTGCTGGGGCTTCTGCTGGTGCCTCTGAAGCGGCTCCAACGACCTCACCGATTGCGAACTTCCTCAGGACGCGGGTTATGCGCACTGAAACCTTGTCACCCTTCTTTGTGTCAGGGACAAAGACAACAAAGCCTTCCTTTCGGCCAATCCCGTCTCCTTTTGCAGCGAGTTCTGTTATTTCCAGGTCGTAGGTTTCACCCTCCTTCACTGGCTTTTCATAGCCTCCACTGTCACGGTCTCCGCCTCCATATCGTGGGCGGTCAAAGTTTCGGGATCTAAATTCTCTTTCCATTTACTTCACTCCTTAACTGTACTGTACATCGCGCAAGCGCGAATGGTAAGGGATGCGCACCAGAGCTTATAAAGCTTGTGATTTCTGTCAGCAAATGCGCTACTTATATATAGTCTCAGAAGCTAGAGAAGGGCATGAAAATCAGTGACATCCAAACTGGAGCAAGTAATGTCGAACTGATGGCCAAGGTCGTCGAAAAGGGTGAAGTGCGTCAAGTCAACACCCGATTCGGTCCGAGCACAGTGTGCGACTGTGTCATTGAAGATGACACAGGTCAGATGAAACTGACACTTTGGTCAAAGCAGATTGACACAGTCAAAGTCGGTGACAACATTGAGATTAAAGGTGGATATGTCCGCGAATGGCGCGAAGAGAAACAGATTAGCATTGCGCGCACAGGAAGCATAACTGTCGTCCCTGGAGATCTCCCAGCCCTCGAGGAGTCTGAAGCTCCGGCAGAAGAGCCGGTTGCCGAAGAGTCTACCGAGGAAGTAGAAGACCCGGCCAAAGCTGAAAAGTCCAAAGAACCGTCTGAAGAAGTCGTAGAAGAAACTATTTAGATTAAGCCCTTATTCGAGAGCTTTCTCGACCCTTTCCTGGGCAATCTTCATTGCCGCTACCCTTGGTGAGTGTTCTTTAGTCAGCTCCAGTACTTCTTTTGTGTTCTGCCTTAGTTTCTCTTCAATCATCTTGAACGCATCTTCCGGAGTGCCATGGATGAACTCAACATAGGAAGAGATTACTCCGCCTGAATTCGCCAAAAAGTCAGGGATTACTACTATGCCTTTTGCATAGAGTTTTTCCTCTATTTCAGGACTCATTGGAATATTAGCTGCTTCAACAACCAATTTAGCTTTTATATCATTGTAATTGGCTTCAGTTATCACGTCTGGACGTGCTCCTGGAACTAAAATGTCGACGTCCAGGCCGAAGATTTCCTCGCCTGGGAGCTGCTTTCCACCAGGGTAATTGCCAACCGCGCGTGTCTCCTCTTTAACCTTAATTGCTTTGGCAACATCAATTCCATCCGGAACGTACACTGCTCCTTTGGAGTCTGATAGCGCAACGACCTTAGCGCCCTTTTCTGTGAAGTACTTGGCCGCAGCAGTGCCAACCTCACCGAAACCTTCAATCGCAACTGTCTTGCCTTTCATAGGCCAGTTCATGTGCTCGCACGCTGTCTCAGCTGAAATAACAACACCAAATCCAGTAGAACCAAGTTCGTGCGGTATTCCACCTATATCCGCAGGTTTGCCTGTAGCACCATCATTATTGCCTATCTCTTCGACGAACGCGCGCATCTCCTCCATGCCTGTGTTCATGTCTGGGGCAGTCACATACTCGCTTGGGACAAATGGTTTGAGTGCTCTCGCAAAGGCACGCATAGGTTCCATTGTGCCTTTCTTCGGGTCGCCGATGATTCCTGCTTTCGCTCCGCCGAACGGGATGTCTGCGAGCGCAGTTTTCCAGGTCATTGCTCTTGCAAGCCTTGCAACTTCGCGGATGGAAACATCAGGCAGAAATCTAATCCCGCCCTTTCCTGGACCGCGAGCAGTATTATCTATAACTAAAATTCCATGAGTATTTGTCTTTCGGTCGTAGGTCTTGATTATTTTTTCCGGACCGAACTTATCAGTGTCGAGCTTGACATCAATTGTGTACGTTTCAGGCATAATGGTATTGAGAATCTCAAACTGGTTAATATGATTTCTCCCAGACTCACCAAATATTCATAAACTCCTACACCATTATCAATTGCATGCTTGAGGTAGGATTTCTTGCGGACATAGGTATCATAATCACAGTCGCGACGCTCTTTGCTTATTTTGCTTCTGCAATTAAACAACCATTGATTCCCGCCTACATCTTTGCTGGAATCTTGATTGGCCCTATCGGACTCTCACTTATCACAAGCCAGTCACACATGATGGCTCTGTCTGAGCTTGGAATTGCTTTCCTTCTTTTCATAGTAGGTATGGAGCTTGACCTCAAGAGGCTCAAGGGCGTGGGAATCTTCCCGGCAATCGCAGGACTCGCTCAGGTTCTATTAATTTTTGGTGCAGGGTATCTTGCTTCTCTGTACCTTGGGTTCGCCTCAATGGAAGCATTTTACGTGGGTTTAGTCCTTGCATTCAGCAGCACGATGGTCGTCATTAAGCTCTTAGCAGATAATGTCGAGCTCAACACCCTTCACGGACGCATAATTATTGGGATTCTATTGATGCAGGACATTCTTGTTGTCTTGGCACTCTCAATTATAAGCAATATTAATAATCTGACTCCAGCAGTTTTCAGTCTTGCTGTGGTCAAAGGTCTGGGCCTGTTCGCGATTGCAGTAGTGAGCAGTAAATACCTTTTACCAGTAATCTTCAAGTACGCCGCACGGTCTCAAGAACTCCTGTTCTTGACTGCAGTGACCATGTGTTTCCTCTTCGGAGGGGCCGCGTATCTACTTGACTTCTCTATTGCAGTAGGTGCATTTATCGCAGGAGTAGGTCTAGCCGCCTTCCCATACAACCTTGAGATTATCGGTCGGGTAAGATCTTTGAGGGATTTCTTTGCGACCATGTTCTTTGTAACTCTCGGGATGCAGTTTAATGTAACATCATTAGGACCGCTCCTTATGCCAGCACTCGTATTCCTTGCCATCTGCGTCATCTTGAAGCCATTAGTTTTGATTATTCTTGCAGTAATCTATGGATATGAACAAAGGACGGCATTTATCGTGGGTATTGATTTAGCACAAATCAGTGAGTTCTCTTTAATCTTGGTCACACTCGGTGTGACCCTGGGCCATGTCTCGCCAGAACTGTTCGCAGTTACAACCATCCTGGCAATAGTCAGTATCGGCTTCACCTCTTACTTCGTCGAGTACGATGAATTAGTGTACGAGACATTCTCAGACTTTATGTCCAGATTACATGGTGTCATGCCTAAGAAGCGAAAGAAGCGCCTCGAGCACAAGATAAAGGACCTCTCAGACCACACTATCCTGGTAGGATGCCATATGATGGGTTACGAACTTGTGAAAGAAATCAAGAAGAATAATCCAGTAGTTGTTGACCACAACCCTGAGGTAATTAAAGCCCTTATGGATGATGGCGTCCCCTGCATCTATGGTGATATTGGAAACATTGAAATCCTAGAGAGATTAAATATCAAAGATGCAAGGCTTATTCTCTCGACTATACCCCGCTTTGCAGAAAATGAAGTTCTTATTCAACACGCTAGACGCGAAAAGTCGAAGGCAATGGTCGTCGTGTCAGCACAATATGTCGAGGAAGCCCTCAGATTGTACAAGGCTGGAGCAGATTTTGTTGTCATGCCTAAGTACTTGACTGGAAAAATGCTCGCAATCTACACCCACCGCTTACTACACGGAAGACTTGATATCAAAGATATCAGGCGAAAACACATCCGCACACTCAAGGGTATAGCTAAAGCTGAGATTCTTGACAGATTTGGCCCTACGTTCCTAAAGACTCTCAAATAGTCCTAGGACTACTTAACAACACGATAAAAGGCTTTAGCTTTCTTCATCAAATCCTTATTAGACTTGTTAAAAGCACACTTATCACAGGTCTTTGGCCTAACCTCGCCCAACCTGCGGCAACGATTCCATTCTCCGTTGGCTTCAATAATAAAGTTACAAAGTTTTCGTGGCACAATGTCACCCCCAAAAGGTAGTAACTTATATGGTTTTTGAACTTTAAATAGTTAACTGAAAAGCTATAAGTCCCCCTATCCTAAACCCAGACATGCTCAAGGAAGTCTCTATCCTCGAAGTCAACCTTACCGACTACAAACCGGACCCAATTCTCGACCTGGTCGAGGCCCAAAACCCGCTCGATGTCTACATTTTCAAGGCCGCCGGACTCTCAGACCTGACTTATGTTCTTCGGATAATAGTCCCACGCGGACAGGAAAAGAGATTTACCCGGCTCCTGCACGAGGAAGGCTTGGAAGGCGTTCTTATCCAGGAAGCGACAATGGAGATACCTTCTAGTCCGTCCCGTCACCTCTTAGAAAGTCATGGTCGGGACGCGCCTATTTCTGGACGTAAATCCTAGGACAGCATATCCAGAACCATCTTTCTTGACAAGAAAGCTGGACCAAAGAACCACACCTAGGACAACATGTCCAGGATTACAAGAACAAACACCACAACACCCAATACCATTAATAGGGGTGTGAGCCATGCTCCTGCCAGTGACGAAAAGACATTTCTCCAAGTACCCATGTCCCTGACGATTATCCAGGCTCCAGCCATCGAAAATATCACGGCCGCAATGCCGAGGGCAGGATTCCCTGGTGCTACCTGTATGATAAGAACCATCAGACAAATGAAAATAGTCGCAAAGACTAGAAGATACAAAGGAAGATTCTCATATAGGAACGTCTTAAGCATAGGATCGAGCCCATATGTGAGGAAATCCAAGAGTGCCATGTTTATCACTAAATCTTTTTTGTTTATATACCTTTAACCGCAGATACAGCCCATCCCGAATGCTCTTGCAATCATAAAGAAGCTGAATAGGATTATTGCTACTCCGAGCGCAAACACTGGAAGTGTCAATGCGATTGCACCAGTAGTCCACACCCAGTAGAACAATCCTGCAGTAACCAGGAATGCAAATCTGCGACATGTGAGCTGAGTCAGTCCACCACATTTGAGGAATGTGTACAATAGTCCGAGTGCTGCCAAAAGCAACAGAAGCCAGAATAGGTAGCTTCCAAGGCCTGCAAGGCTCGGGAAAGCCCATCCAGTCCC
>CAZHTU010000013.1:3433-11882 GCA_964535815.1 Candidatus Undinarchaeota archaeon | reverse complement strand
GTTGTGACTCCTCAGTTCACAGGGCTCTTCACCTATGATGCCCAGCTCACTGTCATCTCAGAAGGCGAGAGCGATAATATGACCTACTTCAATAATTCTCTGGAAGAGATTAATGTCACATTCCTTGAATCTGGCACACAGTTTACTGCAGGTATCGAGCTCCCAAAGAATGCAAATGTCACGAGTGCGAGCCTGAACATCACAGGGACTCTCTTATTCAGCATCGGCCCAATAAACGAAATCAATAGTTCAGCATCCGCAAGTGCTTTTGGAACTGTGGCTTCAGCAGGCGATCTCAATGCCGACGGTTACGACGATATTGTTGTCGGGGCTGACGACGACGATAGCGGATCATCAAATTCTGGCAGGGCCTTCCTCTTTTTAGGAGGACCAAGTGGTATACCTACAGGAAACGCAACATTTATCGCGAACGCCACACTAAACCATTCTGCAAATGGGGACGAGTTCGGTTATTTGAGTGTCTCTGCGGATTTTAATAATGATACTTATTCTGATGTTGTTATCTCTGCACCCCGCAATGGAAGTAATGTAGGGGCATTGTTTGGTTTCTTAGGGGGACCAAATGGCATTGATTCAGGTGATGTACACGATATCGTTAATTTCACGATAAACGGCCTTGCAGATTATCTCTTCGGCTTATACGCATATTCTACAGGTGATATCAATGGTGACACTTATGATGATCTTCTTGTAGGGGCCCATAGTGCTGACAAAGGAACAGATAACACTGGGGCTGCCTTAATATTCTTTGGCGGACCAGCTGGCATCACTTCTGGAAACGCGACCATTGCGAACGTCACAATCAATGGTTCAGACTATAAAGATTACCTGCACTCTGTAGGGTCCGGTGATTTCAACGGGGACGGTCAGACTGATGTAGCTGCTGGCGCATATCTGGCAGACGGTGGAGGATTGAGCAATTCCGGTGAGGTATATGTTTTTCTCGGTCCTCTCGCCCATGGATTGTCTGTTGATGCAGTAGATGACGCGGATGCACTCATCAGCGGTTCTACAGCCAGCGACTTTCTAGGTAATGAGTTTGTTACAGGTGATTTCAATGCCGATGGTTATGACGACTTGGTCACAACTGCCCACTACGCAGACCCCACTGCAGACAGATCAGGCCAAGCATATGTCTTTTTTGGAGGCCCAACCGGGATAGCTTCCGGTGATGCAGTTTCTACTGCCAATGTTACTTTCAATGGTTCGAATGCATATGATGCGCTCGGAGACGATTCATTCTTCTCAGCAGGTGATTTCAATGCTGATGGCACGAGTGATCTATTCCTTAGCGCCATAAATGCAGATCCGAATGCCGGGTCGTCAGGCCAGGCCTATCTATTCTTGGGGCCCTTCTCTGATGGGCAATCCTATGATGCAGTCGGGGATGCAGATTATTTGTTCAATGGCAGCGCAGAAACCGACTATCTTGGAAAGACGAATGCGTTTGCAGATGTGAACAATGACGGATACGATGACCTATTCATTGCCATTCCAAATAGCGATGTTCCAGGCAGCAATGCAGGACAACTAATATTCTACCTTGCTAATACCTCTTACACGTCGGGCGTCACGGTCGATGTTGGTTCAGAGGGTACTCAGGAGTGGAATCAGACCGGACACCTCAATGCCACACATAATATTAGTGGATTTGCTAACGTAATCAACTCTTATTTATCCACGTGCACACCAACAAACGGTAACTGTACAGTTCCTATCTCTATAGCCACATCTTCACCAGGGGAGGTTGGACTATCACTCCTTTCTGTCAAATATGGGTTCATTGACCGTACACTTCCTAATGTCGAAATCCAATCGCCCAGCGCGACGAATTATTCCAGTACCAATATCAGTCTAAACTTCACTATTTGGGATGATTCATCCAATATCGATTCCTGCTGGTATTCCAATGATGCCTGGTCCACTAACACTACGCTAACCAATTGTGAGAATACGACAGTCCTCCTAAGCGAAGGCTCAAATACCTTATTGTTCGCAGCCAACGATACCAGTAACAATCTGAATATCTCTGCTTCCGTCACATTCTTAATCGACACCACTCCTCCCTTCCTTGCAATCAACGACCCAATTTCTAACTTCAACACCACAAGCTCGACAATCGGCTTCAACATTTCGCTATTTGACAGCTCACGTGAAATAGACCAATGCTGGTACTCCCTGGACGACTGGGCCACCAACACCACCATTGCCAACTGCGCCAATGCAACCGTCTCAACCCTCAGCGAAGGCTCCAACACACTATTGTTCGCCTCCAACGACACTTTGGGCAACCTCAATACATCAAGCTCAGCCCAGGTCACGCTTGACACCACGCCTCCAGTCGTGCTTATCCAAACGCCTTCAGCCTCTCAGTATGACATCTCCAACATCACGTTCAATTTCACTGCTTCAGATGCTTTGCTGCCAATCGATTCCTGCTGGTACTCCACTGATTCATGGGTCACGAACACGACACTCGAGAACTGCACCAATACTACCTTGAATCTGGCTGATGCTTCCTACTTGCTCAAGATAGCCGTAAATGACACACTCAACAATCTCAATTCAACCACGAGTGTCAACTTCACTGCGGACACCACTGCACCTGATCTGGTTATGTACGCCCCGACAAGCGCTACCAAGGCTGTCCAGAGGCAATTGGTCAACTTCACTGTCTCGGATTTAACACTCGAATCCTGCTGGTATGTACTAAACTCTGCAACAACTGTAATCAATTGCACCAATGTCAATATCACTTCAGCGTGGGGCTCGAATTCATTCATCCTGTACGCTAATGACTCACTGGGGCACATAAACTCTACTTCAGTCAGCTTCTCTGTCCTGAAGGCGAACGGCGAATCCTGCTCTGCAGGTACAGAATGTTCAGGCGCATACTGCTGTAACAGTCTCTGTCAGGCCACCAGCTGTGGTGGAGGCGGCGGAGGGAGCAGTTTCTCATATGTACCTGTCCTGTTGGATGAGGAAGAGGTAGAGGAAGAAGAACCAGTGGAAGAAAAACCAGACGACAGCGAAGACTACATAGAACCCGAAGAAGAACTGGCAGAAGAAACCACTGTGTTGGCGAACACCACCGAACCATATCCTGTTTCAGAGGACCAGGAATGGTTCGCTACCGCAGGTGAACAGTTTGAGCAGACTATTATTTTAAGGCCCATGATAGAGCGCGCCCTTGAAGAAGCAGTCATCGAGTATGAGATTGAACGTGAAGTCGCAGACAAAATTTCCAGTGAAATTGAGGAGACCAAGAACGAAATAGAAGATTCAATAATCCGTGCCTCTGTCGCAATAAAATTCCCTGAAAAAGTAAAAGGTGTGTCCATTGCACCAGGTCTGGCTGAGAAGCGGCCATACGTTCAGGGAATTCTCCAGTATTCGCAGCACCATGATCTCGATTTGCATGCATACGACGAGCAAGGTCGGCACGTCGGCGAGAACTACGATACTAATACTTTTGACACCGAGATTCCAGGTGTTGTTTACTCCGGAGATACTGGAACAACAGAATTCATTGCCGTGCCTTCAGAGACTAAAGTCACATTTACAGTCGACGCGCGCCAGGCCGAAGAGGAAAAAGAGGATTACATCTTTGTCTCCAATCTCCTTGACGAAGAAGGAGACGTGGTCGAAGTCGAGAAACCGGTCGTGGCCACTATTGAGAAAGGCAAGACAACAGAATTCACGAGTACTGTCAGTTCTGAAGCAGGCGAAATAAAACTCGAGACTACGAAGGTCCGCGCGGCCGCGATTCCAAGCTTCCCAATATCGAAACCTTGGATTATTGTTCTTTTGGTTTTGGTAATTCAGCTTTACACTGTCAGAAGCCATTTCCGCGTGAGGAAACGTCTTAGTGGATTGAAGAGTGGATTCAGAGACACTTATGCGAGAATGAAACACAAGAAGGCCAAGGAATCTGTTGAGTTCAAGAGAGAGAAGCCCAAAGATGTGAAAACATTTATCGCAGAGAAGGAAGCAGAAACCGTGCACAGGCCTGAAGTTTTCCCAATCGAACCTGAAGCTAGGCCGCAAGTACCTAAGCCTGCTGAGCCAGAGCGCGAAGAGCCTGAGAGAATTACACACGAGCTGCCTAAAGCCCCGCGAAAACCTGGCGTGGCCGAGACGCTTCCCAAGCCACCAAAAGTCAGGGAGACAATGCCTCAACCTAGACATCGAGTTCCTGAGGTGCCAAAAGAGTTTGAAGAAGCCGAGGACAAGCTACCTCCGCGAGAAGTACCTTCATTTATTCCAAAAGAGACGCTTGCAAAGCTCAAGGAACTGACCTATGTCATGGACGGTAAACCTTTGTACAGGACAATTGGAGAACTGGATGACGCGCTTCGGGCGAACGACATGATACGCTCGATAGAGTTGCATGACGAGGCTATGCTAAAGTATTACAAGCTCAAACCTCTCTTGCCAATCCAATTGCAGGATGTAGTCGAGAAGCTTTTGGGCAAGTTCGACAAGCGAATTAGCAAGGCAATGAAGAGCTAGGGAGAAGCTTTTAAACCTCTGCGTATCTACTAATGACTATGGAATCTCTATTAGCTCCTGGACACAGGACATGTGCAGGTTGTGCTGCACCTATCGCAATCAGGAACGTCCTGGAAGCCAGTGGCAAGGACGTTGTCATTGCTGAAAGTACAGGGTGTGCTGAAGTATGCACCACTCCCTATCCTGAGACCTCATGGAAGGTCCCTTGGATACATGTTGCCTTTGAAAACGCCGCTGCAGTTGCTAGTGGTGTTGAATCAGCCCTCAAGGCACAAGGAAAGCTTGACAAGACTAAAGTAGTCGTGCTCGGAGGGGACGGAGGACTTTTAGACATCGGTTTCCGCTCTATTTCAGGCGCACTCGAAAGAGGGCACAAGCTTACTGTTGTCTGTTATGACAATGAATGCTATGCTAATACTGGAGTCCAGAGGAGCGGTTCAACCCCATGGGGTGCTTCAACTACTACGAGTCCAGCAGGCAAAGAGAGCATAGGTAATGATAGGTGGAAAAAGGATGCTCCAGCCATCATGGCCGCTCATCACATTCCGTATGTTGCAACCGCGTCAGTAGCCTACCCAGAAGACATGCTTAAAAAGCTCAAGAAAGCAATGGACAATCAACCAAGTTATGTCCATATCCACTCACCGTGCACAGTAGGATGGGGTTTTGACCCGTCCAAGACCATCCACGTAGCAAAGCTTGCAGTCCAGACTGGACTTTGGGCTCTCTACGAGATAGAGGATGGCGAGAAGAAACACACACTAAAACCGAAGATGGTTCCAGTGGATGATTATCTTAAGATACAGAAGAGATTTAAGCATCTAAAACCTGAGGACATAGAATTCATCCAGAAGAAGGTCAAAAAGTACTGGTCAAAAGTCGAGTGATATGTTTGAGACTGAACAAGAACCGGTGGATATTAAGAGATTTACCTCTTCCCTCAATCTAGAGACTAAATTCATGGTTGAAGACCTATTAGCATCTATTGCATACGTCAAGATGCTGATGGAGGAGAAACTCATTGATTCTGCAGACGGAGATGCAGTTATCACCGCACTTCAGGAAGCGAAGTCCCAGGTCGAAGCTGGAGAATTTATCTTTGAGGACCCAACCTCAATCTACCCGAACATCGAGCGTCACGTCCTGGAATCGTGCGGTCTTTCTGGAGGGAAGATGTTTCTCGGTCGGTCAAAGAACGACGATGTCATGACTGATGCCAGGCTCGCTTCACGCCGTGAACTCTTGATACTGCAAGAACATTTGCTCAAGTTCCAGCAGACTTTGGCCAAGACAGCATGGAAACAGTCTGCAGCAGTAATGCCATCATTCAGGCACACACACGCTGAACAGCTTGTTACTCTTGGACATTATCTTCTCTACCAACTTGATACACTCTCACGTGATTCAGGTAGACTTCAAGACCTGTACAAGCGTGTCAATCTTTCTCCATTAGGTTCTGGATTTGGTGGCGGGTCTTCATTTGAAATCGACAGGCTTGATATTCGCGAATCATTGGCCTTTGAGGGTCTAGTCGAGAACACACTTGATGCTGTGAACTCTGCAGATTACCTTTTGGAGATGTACTCTGACCTTGCAATCCTGATGGCCCACCTTGGACGGCTTGCTGAGGACTTAATCCTTTTCTCAAACGAAGAATTGAGGCTTATTGAACTCTCAGAAGAACACTCGCTTAATGGAACTTCTCTAAAACAATCCCCTGCTGTACTGGAAATGGTCAGGGCCAAGACAGGAAAAGTTTATGGCTCAATGACCCAGGCCTTTTCTATCCTCAAAGGCCTCCCAACCGGGCATATCCGCGATGTGCAGGAAGTATACTCACTAATGTTCGAGACGATTGAAGTCGTTGTCACTTCGATTAGAATTCTTGAAGCAGTAGTCAAAGAAATGACTCCAGACGAGAAGCGCATGGTCGAGATTGCAAACAAAAGATTCGCATGTGCACCTGACCTAGCCGAACTCTTTGTCAAGAAAGGCATCTCCCTGAAGAATGCAAATGCGGTTGTTGGCACAGTAATCAAGCAGTGCAAGAAAGACAATAAACTTCTTGATGAACTTGAACCTGAATTTCTCGAAGTAATAATCCTACGACAATTAAAGTACGAAGTCAAGATTAAGAATTCTGAATTAAAGGATGCAGTAGACCCAAAACGCGCTATTCAACGCCGCAAGACCAAGGGCGGACCGAACCCCAAAGAGGTCAAGCGTATGGTTGCTAACCGCGAACAATCAATAGAACGCCTTAAGAAACAGATCCAAAAGGAAAAGGTCACAATAAAGAAGGCCTACGACCGCCTCGAATAAAAAGTTTGAAGCCTTTACAGATAGTATGCTTCTTGCGACGCTTGCTAAAGACTATCCAATCTTAGCGAAGGCGATAGAGCGCGTCGTGTTAGTAGATTCAGTCAAGGAACTCTATCCCCCGCAGGCCGAAGCAATCGATAAAGGTCTTCTTGATGGGAAGAACCTCACCCTTGCCATCTCAACAGGGGCTGGAAAGACACTGCTTGCTGAATTAGCAGCAGTCAAATCAGCTCTCGAAGGCAAGAAAGTAGTCTATACAACCCCTCTGCGAGCACTTTCAAATGAAAAGTTTGATGACTTCAAACAGAAGTACGAACCATTAGGACTCAAGATTGCTCTCAGCATCGGCAACCTGGATGCTAAAGACCACTGGCTTAAGGATGCTGACATAATTATCACGTCGAACGAGAAACTTGATTCTCTTCTGCGCCACAATGCCGACTGGTTTGATAATGTCGGACTATTGATAGTCGACGAAGTTCATCTTATTGACAGCACTAATCGCGGTCCGACGCTTGAAGTAGTAATCTCCAAACTGCGAGCTCGCATCCCTTCAGTCCAGCTTCTTGCCCTTTCAGCCACCATAGCCAATTCAGATGAAATAGCTGACTGGCTCAATTCAGAACTGGTGGAGAGCGATTTTAGACCAGTTAAATTGTCAGAAGGAATCTATTTTGAGGGCGAGATAACCTTCAAGGACAAGCGCCACAAACCTCCAGCCGGAAACGACCCAATCTCCTGCCTAACCACGGATACAATTGCTCAAGGTGGCCAATCCCTCATCTTTGTCAATTCCCGCCGGTCTGCAGAAGCGACTGCAGAGAAACTAATTCCTACTATGGAAAGCATTCTTAGCAACAGTGAGAAGAAAAAACTTACGGAATTGTCAGATGAAATACTTAATGCGCTCGAGTCTCCCACCCGCCAATGCCGCCGGCTTGCTAGTTGTGTTGCAGGTGGGACAGCATTCCATCACGCAGGTCTGGTCCGCACTCAACAAAGATTACTGGAGGAGGCATTCAAGACCAATCTTATCAAATCTATCTCCGCCACCCCAACGCTCGCCGCAGGCATTAACCTCCCTGCACGCAGAGTAGTCATCAGGGACTATAAGCGATTCTCAGGATACGGACTTGAACCCATTCCTGTACTCGAATACAAGCAGTTCGCAGGCCGCGCAGGCCGTATCAAGTACGACAAAGAAGGCGAATCTGTACTCATTGCAAAGTCTCTTGCCGAATTCGAGGCCATCTGGGAACACTATATTGAAGGGGAAACAGAACCAATCTACTCAAAACTCGGTGTCGAACCTATTCTCCGGACACACGTCCTAGGCCTGGTAGCTAATTCAATGCTCACTATCGACGCGCTCACCGACTTCTTCCAATCCACTTTCTACGGCCACCAGTATGGCGATACTCTACGTTTACAGCAGATGATTGAGAATGTAGTTGCCCAGCTCAAACAATGGAAATTCGTTGACCAGGTCAAGAATGTCGTCCGCGCGACCAATCTCGGCCGTCGTGTCGCCGAATTGTACATTGACCCGCAAACCGCGTACGACCTCATAGAATTCTTTGACACCAAACCAAAG
>CAZHTU010000013.1:0-3423 GCA_964535815.1 Candidatus Undinarchaeota archaeon | reverse complement strand
GTTGCAATCTCCAAAACCGTGGAGATGCATCCACTTCAGAATGTTAGGCGGAGCGAGGAAGACACAATATTCCAAGAGCTCAAGAAGTATGAAGAATATCTTGACATCCCTGAGAACATCGAAGAGTTCCTCCCAGCCTTTAAATCCGCGCTTTTCTTCAAGGACTGGACTGATGAAGTCCCTGAAGACAAACTTTTCGAACGATATGGCATGGCTCCTGGAATTATGTATGTAAAACTCACGAACGCAGACTGGCTCCTCTACTCTTCTTTTGAACTAGCTAAGCTTCTCAAACTGAAAAATGTCAAAAAGAATGTTTCCGACCTGAGAACGCGTGTTAAGTACGGAGTCCGTGAGGAACTATTAGGACTTGTCAAAATAAAGTGGATTGGGCGAGTAAGAGCAAGAAAACTCTGGAGTGCAGGGATAAAAACTGCTTTAGGTATGAAACAGCAAAAGGCGAAGCTAAAATCACTATTAGGAACCGCCGTCGCAGATAAGATTATTCAAGAGTTGTCTTCTGAAGGAGCTTGACCCTTTCTTCGCTCGACATTGACTACTGGCGGTGTCACGATGATTATATCTTCGCTCAGGCCGGCGATGTCTCCGCCAATCGCGTAGACTGTCTTCTGTACGCGTCGGATTGAGCGTTTTACTTCTGTCTTGTCACTGAAGAAGTCCTGTGAGAACTTCATGACGGCTATCGTGCGCTTGTCCCGAATCGCGTCCAGAACATGGTCGACATCAGCGAACTTGGCGATTCCGACAACCTTAAGGTTGATTCCACCGCCCATCTGCCGATGTTCCCAGTCTAGCTCGATTAGGTCGTTCTTCTTTAACGGTTCATTTGGCATACTTGACTTTCCAAAAATCGATACCATATCATCTATCCTATGGCCTCAGGATATAAAAAGGTTTAGGTTCTCGAGGTCGTTATCCTATGGTGGCTGGCTGTGAACTACCCCTGACTAAAGTCCGAAGGGTTTCCGGACGTTAGGGTTTGTGCACTCATCGGCTTTTGAGGCCGAATCATCTGCACTTCGGGCTGGTTCATCTGCAGCCCCCGCCTCATAAGAGGACTTGATTCAAGGAAGGCGTTGCCTTGCTTGAGCATGATGTTGATGCAGGCGTTGAAGTCTGCATCGTACTGGAGGCCGCACTTTTGGCACACGATTCTTCTGGACTCGCGGATGACATTTCCTTGGCACTTGTGGCACTTGCTTGAAGTCCACCACTCATTGACTATTTTGGACTGGATGCCTTGGGAAGTGCAGGCTTGTTGGATATAGGTGGCCATTCGCCTGAAGGCCCATCTTTGGAGGGTTTTTCGTCTGCGTTTGTTGCCGTCGCCTTTGTAGTGATTGTATGCAATCAGGTAGGGGTGGCCGATGATGACCTTGCTTTCCTGGCAGTATTCTGTGACGAAAGCCTTTGCGGTTTTCCGGTCATGGTCCTTTGAATAGTTCAGGCGCTTATTTCTAAGATTTTTAAGTGCTTTTAGCTTTTTGAGCCTTTTAAGGTGGGAGATGCGGTCGTTCAGTTTTTGGAGATGGCGAAGTTTGCCATCGTGGATTAGGGCAAAGTTGGAGGGCATCAGGGGCAGCGACACGGTCGCTACAGTTCGTCTGATGCCGAGGTCGACTCCCTGGAGGGTTCGGATGGGTTGATCAGGAACCTCGATTGATACGAGGACGTGGGCAAAGTACCTCTGTTTGCCCTTCTTCTTTCTGGCGACGATTTCGAAGCCTTTGCTTTTGTTCTTTGCTAGAATGTCTTTATGGTACTTTGAAGGGTTGAGTAGCATAGTTGCGGTCTGGAACTTTTTGAGAGTGGAGAGCTTGAGAACATGGCTCGTGAGAGTTAGGGACACTTCTCGGACCTGGCCGGTCCGGATGTCGATTCGGACAGGCGTCTTCTTTGTTGTCTGACCTGGTGGAGAAGGTTCGCGCCTGAGTAGCTTTTGGAGTCTTTTGCCTTTGGCCGTCTTTACTTTGGTTTCCCACTTTCGATGAAGCGCGTTGTAAGATTTCCACATCCACAAAGCCCGGTCTTCACACTGCTGGAGGTAGGCCGAACTCAGGGAGGTTTCCCGGGCCACGATTGGGGTGAACTTTCCCAGCTGCTTGCGGGTGTAGATTTTCTTCTTGGAGATGATTGTTGAGAAGAGGTTGACACCATATGTGATTCTAGCAGTCAGCCGGTCAAGTATTTGAAGCTTCCTTCTTGTAGTCAGGTAGTGAATTGGGATTCTCAGAGTTTTCAAGGCTTCCATAGTTAAGTGGACAAATTTAGAGTATAAAAGTCTTGACAGAGAGTAGCTTGCCAGTAATATTTCTCGATAGGGCCTTGCCAGTAATCAGTGTTTTTTTAATTTATTTTCAATATTGAAAAAGAATTGAGAGTCTTGCAGAACTACTAAGATCTTGGTATTTTTCCTACTCCTATCCAATAATAATTTAAATCCAGCTGAAGTTTAATTAATGTATGGCAGTAAGTATCAAAAACAGCCTTAAGCATGCAGTCAAGCTAATTTCAAGTAACCCTATTCTTCTCTTACCATTCTTTTTTTATTTATTCTGTGACTCATTAGTCGCCGAAGGCTTGCGTCTTGCGCTTTCAAATGTCGCGCCTAGTGACCCAGTAATGCTGCAGGCGTATATTAGCTCAAATCTTTTGCAGGTATTGCCAATTATAGGTACTGGTTACCTCCTGCTGTTCGTTATCTTCATCTTTTGTGAAGCTGTAACTTTCGGTATGTGTAAGGAAGTGTGGGAAAAAGGCGGCACACAGCTAAACACTGCACTAGAGTATGGCTTTAGCAATTTCTTCAGACTTATCCTTGCAACTGTGCTTATCGGTTTGGCGTTTATTTTGGTCGGTCTGCTGTATCTGCCCATCGTTCTAATCGTAGGTAGTGGACTCATTAGTATCTTTTTGCTCGTATTAGTATACGCTACGTTTGCTGTAAAATTCTGGTGGATATTGCCAGGACTTGTTATCGCTGATCGACCTTTTGTCGAATCAATAAAGCGCGATTTAAAGTTTGCAGATAAAAACTTTTTTGCTACGCTTGGTCTTCTATTAGTATTAGGAGTAATCTCAATTGTGTTTGGTATTCTAATTGGAGTTGTGACTTTGGGTTTTGGGTCCGGCGGCCTGATGGCTACAATTGGCAAAGCAATAAGCACGGTACTTCTTGTGGTGAATATGACGTTTAATATTACCTCTACAAGTGTTATCTATTTGACTGCTATACACAGACCAGAAGCGTCAAGTAAGCTCAAAAAGTAAGGTTATTATCACGGACACTGTATCTTTTCAAGGTCCAGAGCGTAGATTGTTGAGTATTTAGAGTATATTCTGCTAAGTTTGGGTATGTCTGGCTCACCTGCGGATATGAGTCTGGAAAAAATATTGTCACCA
>CAZHTU010000012.1:0-11918 GCA_964535815.1 Candidatus Undinarchaeota archaeon | reverse complement strand
ATCGTGGGCGGGGTAGCTTTCATTTCTTTTTCACCCCTTTGACTATATAGTCTTCACTATTTCTCTCCTGAACCATCTCATAAAAGACCTTAGGATTGTCCTTGAGACACGCCGAAGCTTCAGCATTGGTCATTCCTAATGACTTTAAAAGACTCTTAATATCTCCAGGTGTTCGCAATTCAAACTCGTCCTTGGCCCGCGTACTAACCAAAATCTTATTCTTGGCAAAGCGCGCAAAACTCAAAGCCTTCCTGAAATTGGCTATGGCCTGCGGTCGTCTCCCAAAAATAATCGAGTGCAGGTCAAACTCCACGAACTCGAACTGTTTTCCAAGAACAGGGTCAAAGACTAGTTCCTCAAAATCCAGTGCGAGCAAATCAGCTTTAGTGTTTCTCGCAGATTTCATATTCTTCGGAATCAGGATAGTATAATCTCCCCCCTTTAGAGGCAGCTCGACGCCTGTAAGGCCCGGACCTCCAATAATCCCGACATCCTTCCAGCCTAGGGCTTTTGCTTCTTTTCGCAAATCCGAATAGAGATGAAAATCGTACATTAAACCTTTTCAGCGCCCTTACCTGTCTTTCGCAGTCCGCGACCCTTCTTGCCTGCTGGTGTCAATCCTCTAAAGGCTCGGTTCTTGTGCTGGCGTTCGCAAATCCAGTTCGCATCCTTGTCATTCTTTATTGCTGGATGATATGGGTCCACTAAGACGCTCTCCATATACCTATATTGTCCATCCTGGGCAAGGAAATAGGTTCCTAAAACTTCAAGATTCGGAAACTTGCGTGCAAGTCTTTGTTCTGAAATTGAATTATGACTTTGTCCGGCCGAGAACTTGAGGGTACCCATCCTCGATGGTTTTCTTCCTGCTTTTGGTCGCGACTTCTTAATTCCACCCCTCTTTAACTTCGAGCGGACGATTACAAACCCAGGTTTGGCTTTGTATCCGAACTTTCGTGCGGCATTGAGCTTGGTAGGCTTTTCAATACGCACATGGCTATTGCCTCGCCTCCACTCTATAATCCTTTCTTTAAGATTAGCGTCCCTAAAGGACTGTGCTAAATACTTGTACATTCCCATTTTCTTCTCCTAGGGTAAAATTCATTCCCTCGTAACTTTGCTCGTTCAGCCCGTAGGCCACATCCTGAGGTATGTGTACTTAGGAGAAATTATTTATAAGCGTTACCGCGTTACTAGTGCAGGGGGTGACTCATGAATCGAGATACATTTATTGGATTAATAATTTTCTTAGGTGCTCTTGCTGTTGCTTTGGCATACGGTTGGGGACTTGTCTACTGGAATGCGCTAAAGACGCTCGCAATTGTCGTCTCTCTTGGAATGGCTTTTGGCCTTTTCATCCTGGCTTGGCTTGGCCTCGAGATGATGCGAACGCCGAGCCTTGAGGAGATTGAAAAGGGCGCAGGAAAGAAAAAGAAGTAATCCTGCAGGCAAAAATCATATAAACCACAACAGACGATAAAAGGTTGAAGAATTATGGGTGCTAAATCAAACGGACCTAGACATAGGAGTCGATCTAAGCTCAAGAAGAAGGCAAGAGCTAAAGGTATGCCTAGCATTGGCAAGCTCCTACAGAAGTTCAAGCCAGGCGAACGAGTTGTCGTCAAAGTTGAACCGTCCGTGCAGAAAGGCATGCCCGCACTCCGTTTTATTGGAAAAGCAGGTACAATTATCAAATCCAGAGGCCGCGCTTATGTTATGAAGATAAAAGACGGCAATAAGGAGAAGACCCTAATTACTCACCCAGTCCATATAAAATCAGTAGGGAAGTGAAAGAATGAAACATTTTCTTGGAGAACAACCGGTTAGTCTGTCGGAGGTCAAGGAGCTCCTCACCAAACGGAAGAAGGATGGGGAACTGACTTACGAGCAGAAGCAGACATTAGAGTACGTCAAAGAATTCGCAAAAATCAAACCAGCAAAAGCGCGCGAAGCAATGGATAAACTCGTCGAGATGGGTATTGATGCCCGTCAAGCTGCGAAGATAGTTGACATCATGCCCAAGGATGAGGACGATATCAAGCTATTGTTCGCTAAAGAACATTACACGCTCCCGCCAACTAAGGTCGAGGAGATCTTAGAACTCTTGAGGAGTTTCGAGTAGGTGATTTAAATGGAAAGGGTAGAAGAAAAGGCAATAGTATTGGATTATAAAGCCGAGGGCCACTCGACTGCACGTTCTTTCAAGGCAGAACCTTTTGCCCACGTCATTGGCAAAGACTATTTCACACTTCTAGAGGTCGTTCCTAAACGGCTTACTAAAGAGGACAAGGACGCCGCAGTAAAGGAGGGCAAGACTGCCCCTGAGACTGACGACCAAGGATATATCAAGCTAAAGATCCGTGATGAAGTCTACATTGGCAAGGAACAGCGTGACAAGATTCACTTTATCAAAGGCCGAATAGGATATGACAAGCTCACCTCAGTAGCACAATCAGAGGTGAAAGGTGTGGTTGAAGACCTTGTGGATGCACAAGAAGAGAGATTTGTTGACTTCTTCAATAATGCTCAGGCCATCACAATCAGGATGCATCAGCTCGAACTCTTACCAAAGCTTGGCAAGAAGCTAATGATGGAAATCTTACAAGAACGGAAAAAAGGACCGTTCAAGACATTCACAGATATAGAGGGCCGAGTCAAGAACATCCCACACCCTCGCGAGATAATTGTTGAACGGATAATGGAAGAGGTCCGTGCTGAGAGCAAGTATTATATCTTCACTGCCAATCCTCCAAAACCCAAGGATGAGGAACGCGGTGGTTTCCGCAGGCACAGGCACTTCCGCTGAACATGCGCCGACAGAAATATCTCGGCCAGAATTTCTTAATTGAACCTAAATACTTAGAGCTGGAAGCCTCTTTTGCCCATGACACTGTCCTAGAAATCGGTCCAGGCACAGGAAACCTGACAAAACTTCTATGCAAAAACGCTGAAAAAGTAATCGCCATAGAAAAAGACACAAAGCTCGCTGAAGCGTGCCGCCGCTTAAACCTATCTAATCTTGAAATAATAGAGGGAGACGCCCTAAAACTCGACTGGCCTGACTCTGATATAGTTATTTCCAACCTCCCATACTCCATCTCCTCCCAGCTCACCTTCAGGATTATCGAGTACGGCAAACCCGCAATCCTCTGCTACCAAAAAGAATTCGCCCGCCGAATGGTCGCCTCTGTCGGCACAAGCAACTATGGACGCCTTTCGGTCTCAGTCCAGGCCCATGCAGATATCGAGCTTTTGTCAGTCGTGCCAAAAGGCTGCTTCCGCCCAATCCCTGAAGTCGATTCACAAATTGTGAAGCTCACACCAAAAGAAGTAGACCTACCTCAAAACTTCGACTCTATTGTCAACAGTCTCTTCCAGCACCGCAGGAAAACAGTCCGCAATGCCCTTCGCGATTCCAATCTCCCAGAAATTGATTTCCCGAAAAGAGTCTTTGAGCTGACACTGGATGACATCAAAGAGATTTGTGAGAAGCTCAAGAACCAAATCTTTAAATAGTACTTACTTGTATATACAAGTATATGCCAGACCTCACCAAGTGCAGTATCAGACCAAGTCTTCACGCGAGAGACAAGATGACTGCAAGAGCAGTCAACACCGAAAAGATTCGTGAGACAATACTACTTGGGATGAAACGCATATTCAAGGATAAGGTGATATCAAGTAGACATGATCTTGATGTCGTCTATAAGCCAAAACCCTGTAATTTGTTCATAATTACAGTATACTGGAGGGGGAAATGAAGTGCCCATTATGTGAAGCGGAATTGGAAAGAAAGAAACTTACGTACGAATACGCCGATGTGGATTTAGGTAAGTTTGATGCAGATGTCTGTAAGGAATGTGGTGAACGTTTCTTCACAGAAGAAGCGTCAAAAGAGATAGACAAGAAAGCAAAAGAACTCGGCGTATGGGGATTGTCAGCCACCACGAAAGTCGGCTACTCTGGAAACTCTTTAATCATAAGAGTCTCCAAAGAAATCGCTGATTTCATGAAACTAGAAAAAGGTGAACAGGTAGTAGTCTACCCAGAGGGCAAGGATCGGTTAGTGGTCGAGGTCCCATGAAGGTCTTGGCTGAAGTGACTGGGGCGCGAATAATCGAAAAGGTTGAAAAATCGCTTAAAGAGTTCATCCTTATGAAAAACCAAAAAGGTCGCAAGTGTGATCTCATGTATAAGACCTGGTGCAGTTGCATGACGTCAGTATTGGATATTGACCAGGCTAAACTAGGCACGCGATGTGCTAAGAATTGCCCATTCAAGAAGTCCCGTCTGGAAAAAGTCGGAAAGGGCAAAAAAGTTTTATATCGTCTAGTCAGAGACTAGACCCCAATCAGAACCCTGAGCACGTTTCGCGTCCCAGGTCCGAATCCCAAGGCGAAAACAACAAAGTAGTAGAACCCTCTTTCTTTTTTATCCTCGACCTGCGAGAGCATCACAACAACAAGTGGGACAACCGCAAGCTTCAAGGCAAACATGGCTACCGGGCCGAACAGGTTAATCAAGTACCCTCCAACCACGTGCTGTTCTACCAGACCAAAGCGGGGCCATGCCCACTTGAATTGGAGAGCGGCAAACGTGCTTGCCGCATCGTACAGATGGACATATACCAAGGCTAGAGGAATCCCTTTCCAAAACTTAGGCTTCCACTTCCTTGTCATTCCATAGAAAAGTCCGCACGACACTAAACAGGAAACCGTGACTATCAATAGTACTAACGGCTGGAAATGCAGTTGGACAGGAATCATATTGGATGCCTTCCAGGCATGCAGTAATCCAAATGTGAGCAGTCCGAGCGCACCAGTAATCTTCCAACTTTCAGTCTTGAACCTTTTCGCAAGCTTGTACCCTACCCACAAAGAGATGAATGCAGGAAGGAAGAATGTCAGATAGATTCCAGGTGTCATAAACGGTGATAAGACAATTGGTCCAAAACCGATGAAGTCTTTTGTGTAGATTCCTGCATCAACCAAGACCCTGACAGTCGGCGCACCGAGCATGAAAGGTAACATCGCAAGGTAAAAGTTCTTGTCGAACTTAACGTTCCACTGCTTCAATGCTTTTAAAATCGGTCCTAAGGCCGCGATGAGAATAAGTCCATATGCTAAAGTGTTAACAAGATTGTACCCGGTTCCGTAGAGGATAGGGTCGATGAAATATTCCTGAAGGAAGGTCATTGGCTTTTCTGAACACTGACAATCTTTAATACTTTCGCTTTGGCCTCTTCACTCTTCCCATCCTTCAAGAGTTCGAAGAGCTCTTCTGGGTCCTGACCTAATTGAGCCTGGAGAATCTGGATACCTAATTCTTCTGGAGACAATTCCTGTTTTCTCATCTTGACTAATCTATCTCTCTCCAGCTCATATTTCTCTGACGTAAGACTCTTCCCTATTGATAAAATCCCATCAAACGGAATCTTGAGCACGACATCGCTCGGTACGAAGTCCTTCGCTAATGTTCCCCTAAGATTGACCCTTACCAAGCCTTCAAGCCCCTTAATAGCCTCCCTAACTTTTGCCTTCACTTCATCAGGACTGGCTTCCTTAAAGTCTAATGTCAAATGGTGGAATGGCTTTTGACTCTTGATTGGAACAAACTCAATCTTGCCGTCCTCCCAAAAACTGACACCTTTCGGCTCTTCTTCCCCTTTCTTTAATTGAGTCCGAATCGTGCTCCCAGGTAAAACCAGCTTGGAGCCTTTTGGAGTCTCTGCCACATCCCGTACGTGTATATGTCCAGCGACAATCAGGTCGAACTTTGGCAAATCCCCCATTGATAAATCATTACTATCCTCACTTTGAAAAATATACTCCTTCAAGTTCTGATGAATCATGAGAATATTCAAAAAACCATCCAATGGCTTAGGGTCCCACTTCTCCAGCACGAGCCTAGCATATCTCTCAGGAACACCAGACATGGCATGAACCGCGACCTTAAGGTTGTCAAACTTCTCTGTTTGCAAATGAAGACACTTCAAAAAACCTCCAGCCTCCAAAGCTTGCACAGGATTTGTATAACTCTTGTTTCTGCGTTCATGGGTCCCTGCAATCGCAACAATCGGTTTCTTCGCCTTGAGCGACTCAAAAACCTCCAGCGACCGAGCCCACACCTCCTGGCGTGGGATGCGAGAGTCAAATATATCTCCAGCAAGCAGGATTAAATCAGCCTCAGAGGCAAGTTCTAAAGCCTCTTTTGCTTGCAAAAAACTGTCTTCTTGTCTCGGACCATCGAAATCAAATCCCAGATGCAAATCCCCGAGCAGTGCTATCTTCATACTATCTCTTATAGAGGCCTAGCTTTAACAATTTACCCCAATAATAAAGTACAAAAATAGGTAGTGTTATCTATTATTGAGATGAGGTCCCTATCGTTCGTTCTGCTTTTCCTGCTTATAGCAACTGCACATGCCTCTCCTGTCGCGCGGATAGTTGAGGAAGCAGACATGGTCTATCTCGACGGCGCTCAAACAGACTTAACAAGCCAAGGTTATGTGGATGTTTTTGTTCCATCAGGAGACATACTACAATACGTCAGGGTCAATGTATCCTCGACCACAAACACAAATTTAGTGTCCAAGGAGACATGGCACGCAGTTGCTGCATCGCCTAATGATGCACGCACTCGATTGTTCGTGAACACGAGTTCGAAGATGACCATGTACAATGTCTCTGCTTCAGCTATTCCTTCAATTGAACTTGATTTAGATTATGCCAATGCCGCAGGCGGGACTGATATCGTCCCTGGAACAAACACAGTTCGCTTCAGTCTTTATCTAAACTCTTCAACCTCACTAAGCACCAATCTTCTCATCCAGGTGCGCAGTTCTGGGACAGATATCTTGAACATAACTGCTCCTCTTGCCCTGGCCTCAGATTCAGACAGTGATGGATACAATGACCAACTTAGTTGGTCAGGAACCCTCACCTCGACTCGTACACTCGTCCAATTCAATGCCACCCTTATCGGTGACACTAATTTCAATATATCCCTAAAGCAGGCAGACATCGATGATGGTTATGGCATCTTAGCAAACCATACACAGTCCACGACATTCTCTGGCCTTTCAATAGCCAGTACCTTTTCGCGTGGTCCAGTAAGACAAGGTGTCGACCTCGAACTCTTTGATGTGTGGAAAGCTCGTGGATTTATTAGAAACACTGCCCAGGATGTGAATTACACAATTAACACCTGGTCTCTATATGAAGTAGATAGCATGGCTGAAGTATCTTCTGGCACACTTGATCAAGTCATCACTCCGAACGATTTAGTGTACACTGACTGGTATGACACTGGATCAGCTTCGAAGGCCTACTATGCTTCTGCATTCAATTGGGAAGTAGACTGGGACACTTCTGAGGCTTTAGGTATCCTTAGTTCCCAGGCCAATCTCCCGACAATGTACATGACCGACCTATGGACCCAAAAAACCGTGGCAATAGGCGAGAACACAGCCCACACCCGCACACTCACGGTCGAAGACATCGTGAGGAACACTGGCCACGCAGATGTTAATTTATCCTCAATCACAATAACATCAGTCATACCTGCGAGCACGATAGGCGGCTCCCGACGAACATTGACTGTAAGTAATGCTAAAGTCTACCTAGTCTCCAATGGGACGACAGAGCTCTCAGTCACACCAACAATTACAAATCCATCTAGCACTACTGCTGGTTCGGTTGTCACTACTGTTTCCACCTCTGATATCGGCAGACCCCTGGCACAGAATGAGGACATTAAACTCACATACACACTCACAGGCTCACCCGCACCTGTAGCTTACCGCTTCAGGTTCTCTGGGTCGGCCCAAGTATCCACTGTATCAGGCACATCTCACTCTGAATCCTTCGCCTCGGCTGACCTGGACGTTTCAGAGATCTCTTCCAGCTCTCCAGCAGGAGGCGGGGGTGCAATAGAGATAGTCGCTCCACCTACAACCGTCGCAATCGCAAAAGACCTGACAGACGCCGAGACCCTACTCTCCCTCGGACAAGACGAGGAGGCAGCAGACGAGTTCAAGAGCATCATCAATGATCAGATAGCCACGATTGACCAGGTCATGACTCACAAAATTATAGCCGAAGAGCTTGATGCACTGGACCTAAAAGAATTAGGCCTATCTTTGGAGAATACTGAAGCTGGTGAAGCCCTGCTTGCAGAAGCGACTGAAAAGCTTGAGGAAGCAGAGAAGGAAAAGAGCCTGGACAAACAGCTCGAACTTATCAAGGAAGCACTCGAACTCCAGCAAGCGGCTCAGGAACGTCTCCCAGAGGTGAGCACAGTTTCAGAGGTCGTGGAGGTCACGGGTGCAGACTATCTTAGTGCTGAACAAGCCCTCGGATCTGCTACCTCCGTCGCGGCTCAACAAGAGATAAGAAATGCACGCGACCGAACATCCTTCACAGCAGATTCAATCGAACTCTCACGCACGTCCAAAGTATATGCGGTAACCAATGCAGAGAAGAGCACCAAGACTGTTCATAGGACAAAGGCCACGATAATCATCAAAGCGGCCAATGATGTCTGGGGCATCCAAGTGATTGAGGTCATTCCTAAAACAGCAGCAGAATCCACAGACGAGATAACATTCGAAGGTTCCCCACGCGTCCTTCAGAAGGACCCGATTGTCGCATGGTCTTTTGATGAGATGAAGCGCGATGAAACGAAGGTAGTCTCTTATGTGCTCAAGGACAAGTATGATGACTTGATAGAGCAATCTACTTCGTTAGCCTCGATAGACAAGACGCGGATAGATGATGAAGAGATAGAAGCTCTCAGTATAGCAGAGGAAGTCCTTTTCCAGGGTCTGGCCAAGGTGAGTCAACCCGTCTTCTGGTCCAAGACACTCAGTGTCACAAACCCCAACCCCACACCTTACGAGCAGACATTCAGGGTTTTGGTCCCAACAGACATGGTCACTGCTGAAATAAATGAAGGTGAGATCAAACCCAAGGATGTATTCAAGGATGACCAGCGCTTTATCGAGTGGACTGATGAGGTCGAACCTGGCGAGTTCGAGTATCGCATACTTCTCTCGACACCGCCGGTGGTAGAGGCCGAACGCTCAATCGACGTCCTTTCTTCCTCTGCAAACCAAGCTACATTGGCCACTCACATCACTCTCGAGAACCTCGCTCAGGAGGCCTACCTTAATCTCGAATATGACTATCCAATACAATACGACAAGGTCTTGTCAATCGACATGGTCGAACCCCTGAGATATCGCAGAAATGACGGCCAGATAACGATTTTAATTCCAGCACTCGAAGCGCTCGAAACATCCAAATTGACCATACAAAACACTGAAACCCCCCCTGTCCTGGAAATCGGCATCAATAAGGCAAAATCCCGAACCGATTCAATCCTCGACATGACCACACTCGTGGTGGCCTCTGAAACAACCGCGTCACCCCACCTCGAGGTCGAGATCGTCGGGGCTGAAAACGACGACTTGGTCTACGCTGATTTAATCCCCCTCACTACCCTCGAATCTGGTGGACGACTCGTGCTAGAAGACTCGATTGACCTTGCTTCCCTACCTACTGGCGACTATTCAGTCTCTGTCCTCTTCAGAAAGGACATGCGAACGATCCAATCCCGGACCGAGGGCTTCAGTGTGGGAGGTGCTCCTCTTGGCATCCAATTCCTTCCCTTCCTGGCCTTAGCACTCTTTGTCTTCCTAGTAGTCTCAGGAATCAAGTATACAGTCAATACTCATGGCGACACACTCCACCGACTGATGCACGGCGTCGAGGTCAAGACCCCGGTCCGCTCAATCGGTCCAACGTGTTCGACCTGCGGCAAGCGACTAAAGTTCCAGGACATCTACAGGTGCGCCCGCTGTGGTAAGGTACTGTGTGAAGAACACCGAAACATCTACCACAATCAAGAATACTGTGAGGAGTGCCTATATGACATCAAGCCAAAGACTAAGAAAGCTTCCAAAACAGAAAAACCAAAGAAGGCTAAATAGTCGTGCTAAATATCTTCTCTGCCTTGCCTGCAACAACACTTATCTCAATCTCGCCTGTGCCAGTGAAATCTGTATCTACAAAGGCCACTTCACCCTTTGCCAATGGGAAATCAGGGCTATTGGTCACTTCTACCGATTCACCATTGACCTCGATAGTCAAATCACTTATATCGAATTGACCAGTATTGGCCAATGCGACGACCAGGGTCCCTTCCGAATCCTGACCCACGCCAATAATGTCGACAGACCATGCGACTCCTTTAGCCAAGGAGATGATGCCACCAGCACTCAAATCCACCTGTGGAAAGAATCCACCAACAACAGGAAGTGAGCCCAATTCAGGCGTCCCACCGATGAACATGGTTGACCCAATCAAGATTAGACCAATCAGAATGGCAGCCTTGACAATGTTCCCGATAACCTTCAAAAAAGTCCCGATGGCGATAGCAAGAATAACAAGTCCGATAATCGCTTGCGGTTCCATACCTATGCCAAAACCGACCTGACTAATAAACCTTCCCCTGATTACTGGCAAGGCCCTATCGAGAAATATTACTGGACACTAGGGGTTGCCACCCCTAAGCTACCCCGCTAAATTGGTATTCTTTGGTCCAGCTTTCTTCCGCCAATTTGACCTGAAGAAAGGTGGCTGGCATCCTACTCTCTGTCAAGATTTATAAGCTCACTTTGCGTCCTTCAGATTATGAAAAAGATATATGTAGACAGCAACGTCTTCATCAGTTATTGGGATCGCGAGTATGGGCGAAATATCTCGGTTTTTCTTGAATACTACTCTGCAGAAGTCTTTCGGCGTACTATATCTTGTGAGTTCAAACTTGTGATCTCAGAGCTTACCCTTCGTGAAATACGACGAATTTTGCGATTGGACGAAGAAACGCTTTATGCTTCTCTAAATGAATATCGTGAACTTGGGAAACTTGAGATTCTTAAGATTTCAAAATATACCTGGGCCAAAGCAGAAGAGATTGCAAAAAGAGGCGAATCACATGTCACAGACATCGCCCACGCACTTGTTGCCAAAGAGGCTGATGCCCTACTTGTAACCTGGAATCTAAGAGACTTCAAAAGACTAGGCATCGCGGTTACGTCGCCTAAGTACCTATAGTTTGAATCCTTTGGATCTTGCAAATTCTTCTGCAATCTTGTCCTTGTCTACAGGTCTTGCTCTTCCATCAAACATGCCATGCTGTAAACGGATCATGATCCTTGCCGCCTCTCTCAGCGCTTCGGATCTATTAGGATACTGACCTTCTTCAACAAGCTCATCCAGCTTCGATATCAATTGAGTGGTAAGACGCACACCCACGAGTTCCATATTCTCTGCCATGTTATATACTTGTATAACACATGTAATATATAAGGTTTAGCATCCAGAATATGGACAATAAACACAAACCAATCACTGGTTAATATCCATGCTCTGTATCGGGAAAGACTTCACTAGTGCATCAGCTTCATAGTCGTAAACCACGAGCAAGTCCGAATACTGGACGACGAACTGCCCGTTCTTCGCACCTTCATAGATGGCAGGTTGTTCAGCCTTCAACATCTCCACATCCATGATTTGCGCGACCACTGGATTCCCACCGCGGCCGGTATGTACTGCGAGCTTGCTCAAAAAGTCTGCAGGTAATCCAGGCTGGGCCCCACCGATCTGCCCACCGACAGGCCCCTGGGGTTGGCTCAGGTCCATGTTGGTCACTGGAAATTGCTTGACAATCTTATCCTCTTCAAAATCATATATCACAATAAGATTAGGATACTGCAAGACATAATCCCCGTTTTTCGCGCCCTCATATACCACAGGCGCCTCAGCCTTCAAAGCCTCAACATCCAATATCTGTGCGATAACAGGTACCCCTGCAGGATTTATCTGCCTTGAGAGTTTAGCAATAACTTGGGTCGG
>CAZHTU010000011.1:0-13229 GCA_964535815.1 Candidatus Undinarchaeota archaeon | reverse complement strand
ACCTTACGAACCAGATGAGCCTGAACCAGCTCCAGAGCCAGACGAACCCGAGCCCGAACCAACACCTGAACCAGAACCAACCCCCGAACCAGAAGAGAAAGATGCGCAGGAGGCGTAGATGGCTGCATTATCTTCACTTGATCTTGTTTCAATCCTTTCTGAACTCGAAGAGTGGCACGATTCTCGCGTGAACAAGATTTCTCAACAAGGTCCTGAATTAAGGTTCGAACTTTTCAAAGGCCGCAGAACTAGATTAGACATCCACGCAGGTGAGCGCTTGCACCTGACTGAGTACTCAAAGACTTACCCTCCAGCAAAAGGAATGTGCATGCTTTTGCGTAAGCGAGTAGAGGGTGGAATTCTGAAAAAGATAGAGCAGCACGAGTTCGACCGCGTTGTTGTTTTGACTTTTGAGAAGCGCGATGTTACTTACCATTTAGTAGCTGAACTTTTTGCTAAAGGTAACTTAATCTTCTGCGATGCTGACTTCAAAATAATCCAGCCGTGGAAGGTGGAGTTCTGGAAAGGCCGCGCAGTCAAGCCCAAGGCAGATTACAAGTTCCCGCCCTCAGGTCCCAACCTGAAGCTAATCAGTAAAGACGAGTTCGAGAAAAAACTGAAGTCCTCTGAAAAAGAGATTGCCCCTGTACTCGCCAGGGGATTGGGTCTTGGAAGATACGCGGACGAGGTCTGCGTCCGTGCGAAATTGGAAAAAGACAAGCCTGCGTCTAAGTTGACGAAGAGCGAGCGTGAAGGACTCTTTAAAACCGTTCAGAAACTTTTGAAGGATTCACAAAAGCCAAAACCCTTCAAAGCAGGTGAGGAAGTGTTCCCTTTCAAAATGAAGTCAGACAAAGGAGAACTAATCCAGGCGAGCTTCAACCAAGCCGTCGATGAAATCTACTCAAAGGGTGAAGCTGAAGAGGCTCAACAAGAGGCCGACGCAAAGAAAGAGTCGAAAGTTGACAAGGCAAAGATTAGACTTGAACAGTTGGAAGCGAAAATTAAGGAATTCGAAGAGGGTTCAGTAGAGGCTGAAGCAAAAGCGAATTTAATTTACAAGCACAATGTCGAGCTCGCAGAGATGCTCCAGAAAATAGTCAAGGCCAATAAAGAAGGCCAGTCCTGGGACTCAATCGAAAAAGCCTTCGGAATAAAAGTAAAGAAAAACGAAGGGAAAATTATCGTCGAGCTTGCTTAAACTTTGCCCAGTTGTTCGCCTGATCTGCGTAGGGCGCTCTTGATTGCCTGGAGCTGTGTCTCCAAGTTCATCATTCTCTCTTGTGTGAACTTTATTTCCTTATCGAGTTCGACAAGTGCGCACCATAGCTGAGCAGTGCGGACATGTGGACTGTCTTCATAAGCGTCTTTGTGCTTTTCAGTCCTGCGGACCAATTCATTGATAGCCTCGTTCGAGGTGTCAGGCAGTTTGTTTCTCCAGTCGACCATGGCTACTATATTTAAATAACTACTATTTAACTATTCTGCTAACATGAACTGCAAGGTTTTCTACATACCGTGTCCGAAGGGCGATGCAAAGCGCATCGCTGATGTTTTGTTGAACGAAAAACTGGTTGCATGCTGTAATATCTTACCTGCTGAGAGTATGTATTGGTGGGAAGGAAAGCGCGATACGGCCGAAGAAGAGGTTTTGATGGCCAAAACCGTGCCAGCGAAGCAAGAGAAAGTAATAAATAGGGTAAAAGAGATTCACAAATATAAGGTTCCGTGCATTATGATGTTCGAGGGCCAAGTAAACGAGCCATACTTAAAGTATCTTAAAATTACACTGGGTGAAGAATAATGGATTTGTTCAAAAAGAAAAAGGCTGAAGAGGTTTCCGGGGGCGGATTCTCAAAGCCACCTGAAATACCGCTCGACGCTCCCGCATTTGTGATGCCTGAGAAGACAGAGGCACCAATGCCTGCCCCTGATGAAATTCCAGGAGCACCGAAAGAGGCAGCAGGGAAATTTACATCTGCAGCTCCTCTAGATATTCCAATGCCAACACCAGCTCCGGTCGCAGCGGCGACCAAGCCTGAAGCTCCGTTCCCGCCCAAACCTGAAGTTCCAGAGGCTCCTGAAAAGTCAGTAGAACGCGCAGGAGAACTGGATGATGAGTTCATGCCCAAGTCTGGCGAGCCAACATTCGGACCGCGCGCAGAGGGCAATGTATTTGCCGAAGGTGCAATTAAGATAACTGATCCTGAACTTTTTAGAGCATTTGCAGAAATTGTAAGCAACCGCGCCGCGGTCGAAGTAATTGAAGCACTCATTAAGCGCGAATTGTCGATAGCTGAATTGGTCGAGGCATCACAGATGGATGAGAACTCCATACAAAGCATTGTCCAGAGATTGCACGCCCTTGGAATGTTAAAAGCCACATGGTATCAGACTAAGGATGGCAAGCACTTCAACAAGTACAAGTTCACAGATACTTCAGGCACAGTTAAATTTGACCTGAGGGACCTCAAAGAAACTCTTTCAGTTGAAGAGCTAGAAGCCAAGAGTACCAAATTAGTTGCGCTTGTAACTGCGGAAGGTAAAGTGCCCAAGAGTCTAGTGATGTCTGCGCTCGGCCTGAACAATGATGCACTTTTAGACCAAGTAATCCGATTCGCAGAGACTTTCAAACTCCCAGATGTCGGAGACATGATTACAGGTGAGGCCCCAACAACAGAAGAACCTGATAAGCTCAAGAAAGCCGATGAAAAGGAGAGTGCAAAACTCTACTCTGAGCTCGAAGAGCTCGAAGGCTACCTGAAGAAAATCAAGTAATGAGATTCTTAAAAGCCGCTAAAGTTGACAAAGAAGCGTTAGCACTACTCGTCTTTATATTTGCTATTCTCCTGGTCAAGCTCTCTCTGCCCTGGAATGAGACACTTGTGCACGACTTCCCTCACGCTTTGAGCAACACTGATTCATTTTACGCTTCTGCGATTTCAGACCATATACTTGAGACTGGTTCCTATGCGTCCACGGCGAGCTACATGGTCGCAGGTTGGAAAGATGTCTTTGGTTACTCCCCGCCTATACTCTACCATGCTTCAGCTATGCTCTCAGGCTTGTCAGGACTCTCAGTATATGACATTACTTACCTAACCGCTGTTCTTCTGTTGGTCTTCACCTGCCTTTTGGCCTACCTTGCCATAAGAGACTTGAACAAAGACATTGCTCTCCTCTCCTTGCCGTTCATGCTCGGATTTTATATATGGACAATGGATGCAGTCCTGACCTGGGGCAATTTCCCGTTCCTTACTGGGAGTTTGTTCACTGCAGGGACGGTTTGGGCCGCCACTAGAATTGGCAAGAAAGGTGCAGTACCCCTCATAGCAATAATGCTCTTGGGCACGTTTGCAGGCCACACACCTGCCTTCTTGTTCGCATCGGGATTCCTTGGCGTTTGGTGGGTATTCAATCTACTCAAGACACGCAACTTTGACCTGACCAAAGCGTATCTGGCGGCATACGGACTTTTTGCAGTTTTCTGCTCTTACTACATCTACATATTCGCGACGACCTGGTTGGCTGCTCAAACCTATTCCGAGCGTGTCTTATTAACTGCACCTGAATTTCCAGTAACTGAACTCTCTGCGCTCGGCACGCCCTTCATTATCTTCCTCTCTTTAGGCGCTGCGCTCCTTGTCTGGAAACGGAAACTACACCCTGCGGTATTGATGGGTTTCTTTTTCCTGCTCGCGTCCTACGGAAACTACATTGGTCTTGAACGGCGCGCTTTACAACTTCGTATGCTTTGGCAAGTCTATTTGTCTGTCTTCGCCGGCGCCTCTATATATTATATAGGGAAACGAATCAACAAGCTCAAGTATGTGCCACTGCTCGCGATACTTCTCACAGCACTCTTTGTTCCGCTTCACTGGGACAAGATTGGTTCTGTCTATGACAGTGAACACTGGGAGGGAATCATGTGGCTCCGTGAAAACACCCCAGAAGAAGCAAAACTATTCTTCTTCTATGGAGAGCCTTACACACAGATGGCGAGTCTTTACGCCACACACAGGTTAGTGTACGAAGTCGACCTCGGAGATTTTTATACTGGAGGATTGAAGAGCTTACAACTAATGCTTCCTGATACCTGGTTCCCGTACTTTGACGGATTTGCAGTTAACTATCACTTCACTGAGGAACCTTTGCCATTGGAAGCAACAGAGCGCGACATATGTGAGATGGACTACTTTGTGTTCGGTTCAGGGAATGAGGATTTTGAAAAGCTCAATGATGGCATCAAGGCCAGATTAAAAGCAACCGAAGTCTTCAGCAATGCGAAAGTGACTATTCTCAAGAATGATGGAGGTGAGTGCCTTGAGTAGTCTTCGTTGGCTCGGCAGGAGCTTTTTGTGTGCATTTATCCTTGCTCAACTACTCTTTTGGAGGGAAAACCCGATAGTTGTTGGCAGACTAGTAATGAACTTCTACTGGCTATGGATAATCCCTGGGTGGTTTATAGTCCACCGCTGGACTTCTGACCCGCTCGAACGTTTCATTGCGAGCGTGCCGATTAGTCTTGTCCTAATTGGACTCGGTGGCTACTATCTCGGGCTTTTAGGCCTGAAGATAGGGTACTCTGCACTTGTAATACCTGCTGCAGCTATACTTTTTGGGAGGTCTAAATGATATCTTGTTTCATCTTCAGCATCATCGGCGTGATAATTTCAGCAGTCATGACTCTAATGTTTTGGCAGATGCGCTACGTCCCTTCACTAATCGTAGGCACATACGCTGCATTCATTCTAATAGCACAAATCTACTATCTAATGCACCGCGGGTTCCGTCCGGTTGGTGGAACTCTCGCATTCACCACATTTGTGCTCGCCGTCTTCCTTCTAAGGTACTCGATTGGCATGTTCGACCCGTTCCACACTCTATTGGTGCCTGTAGCTGGCGCAATAACTGTGATGATGTTCGGTAAATTGTTTTTGGGTTAGAAAAGGATTTAAAACCTGAGTAGTATTCAACGTGTGGGGGTGCGATATGAAATTTTTCAGTGAACTCAAGAAGAAACTCGACAAGAAAATAGAAAAGAAGTCCAGGACATGCTGCTGCTGTTCTTGTGACGATGAGTCGTGTGAAGACAGGAAAGAATGATCAGCGATTTTGCTGACTGGTTAGTATCCGATCTTTTGAGTCTCAGTGGGAACGCTGGCGAAGCCGCGCACTTCTTTGTGTACGATACAATCAAGATTCTTTTACTTCTGTTCGTGATGATTGCGCTCCTCGGCACCCTACGTACTTATGTCCCACCACAAAAGGTCAAGCAGGCCTTAAGTGGCAAGCGTGCAGGTGTCGGCAATCTCTTTGCCGCGCTCTTTGGTGCACTTACACCTTTCTGTTCCTGTTCTGGGATTCCAATCTTTCTCAGCTTTTTGGAAGTAGGTGTTCCCCTTGGGGTCGCACTCTCATTTCTGATAACCTCTCCGCTCATCAATGAGTATCTCGTCGTCCTGATGCTCGGCTTCTTCGGACTCAAAATCACGCTCTACTACATCCTTGCCGGACTGACTATTGGTGTTGTTGGTGGAATGCTCCTAGGACGAATGGGTCTTGAGAAACATTTGGTCAAAGATCTGATATCCAAAAAAGCATTTTTCAAGACTAAAACATATTCAAGCTTCCGTACCCGCGCACGTTTTGGTCTGCAGGAAGCTAGGGATATAATTGACAAGCTGTGGAAGTGGATTTTGATTGGTGTTGGTATTGGTGCAATTCTGCACGGTTTTGTGCCAGCCGAAACAATTCAAGGCATTGTCAGTAAGGGAGGCATACTAGCAGTTCCGATAGCCTATATGGCTTGCTTCGAGATCTACACCAATTGTGCTGCAGTCGTACCCGTAGCCATGGTATTGTTCGAGAAAGGTGTTCCACTTGGAACTGCGTTAGCTTTTATGATGGCCTCTGCCGCATTGAGTCTGCCTGAAGCAGTGATTCTGAGGCGCGCCATGAAGCTCGAGCTCATAGCGATATTCTTTGGCATTGTTGCTCTTGGAATAATGCTGATAGGGTTCGCCTTCAACTTCCTGGTCTAATCCCAGTCTTTTACTTTCTCAAGAATCTCTTGATGAATTAAACCATTTGAAAAGATTAAATCGTCATTTATCGGCTTCCAGGCCTCGCCTTTGAAGTTTGTTACCTTTCCGCCTGCTTCCTGCACAATCAAGACACCAGGTGCGACGTCCCACGGCTCTATACTATTTGTCACGTACGCATCCCCGCGGCCGAGCGCGACCCATGCCGCTTCGATCCCAGCAGAGCCGAGTTTGCGAAAATCCTTGACTTCCGGGTACAAAAGTTTAATCAATGACAAACTTTTGTTTCTGTCTTTCTCCCCGCCTTCACAGCTGAACACATAGCTCTTGTCCAGTTCACTTGTATCTGAAACGCTGATTCGCTCGCCATTAAGGTATGCACCTTTATCTTTCTCAGCAAAGTAGAACTCGTCGAGTGCAGGACAATAGATGCTTCCCATAACGAGCTCGTCTTTTTTCATGAGTGCAATGCACACACAGAACATAGGATTACCAGAAGCGAATCCTGAAGTTCCATCAAGCGAGTCAACAATCCATGTCCACTCAGATTTTTTGTCAAGCGTACCTTCTTCAGTCATCAGGTTGTGCTCTGGAAAAACAGATTCAATCTCCTTACGGATGAAATCGTCTACAGTCTTGTCAAATTCAGTAACAACTTCTTTGACTGACCCGCGCATCTTGATTAATTCTGAGTCTTTCTTGAAATTCTCCAGCAGTTTGTTGCCAGCTTTCTTTATCAGTTCTTCAAGGAACTCACGCGTTTCCACTTTTTAGTCTCTCCTCTGAAAGCTCTAAGTGATCTGTTTCAACTTCCACAAACGCCTCAAAGATTTCCTTGACTCGGGGGTTCTCGCACTCCTCTGCGGCCTGCTTATAGAACTTGATTGCGCGGTCTTCGCGTGCGTGGGAATCTTCGAGGTCAGTCTTGTAGTCGTCCGAACATTCCTCTGTTGGCAATTCTTCTTTTGGAAGCTTCAAAATCTTCCGCCAGACTGAAGCATGTTCTGCCTCGACCTTGCCCAGACATTTGAACAGGGCCTTGCCCTCCTCTTCCGGTACTTTCTTGGCCGCGCAGAAGTAGAAGCTCGCATTGGACACTTCGACCTCCAATGCCTTTTCGGCATTTGCTCTATCCTTCTCATTCAACTCGACGTCAAAAGTCGCATTGTAGTCCTTTATCTCAACGATAAATCGTTCATAAGCCCCGCAGAACGGGCACTTTGTTGGGGCAGCGTCGCCAATGTACGGGTCGCCGCAAATCCTGCATCTGAAAAGTTTCACCATAGTACGACGTGAATGCCGCAGAGGCTTTTATGTTTTGCCAGGCCTGAAAGTTTATAACCTCTCTTCTATAATACATCTCTATAAATTCTGCGCAGAGGTGGCAGAATCTGGCTAATGCGCTGGCCTTGAAAGCCAGTGAGTCTTTGGCTCGTATGAGTTCAAATCTCATCCTCTGCGCCAATTACAATGACAGACGCATGCAAAGCGGAAGGGCTTGAGGGGTTTGAAGCAGCCGACCCAGAGATTGAAGAGCAAGTCTTCGATTCTGAAGACGGAGCAGTGCAGTATCTGCTGGGTCTGGGCTACCATAAGACTGCGCCGTATGCTCGGTTTAGGTACAGTGCCAGCGACTACACTCGCGATCTTGATGATGGGAATCGTTATCAGGCATGGCTGCGGGAACGCGCTGGAAAGTATATTATAGAGTCGGAAGGCCCGGAACCCAGTCCTGAGATAACTTTTTCTGGAGTGGTTAAAGGCATGTGGCCTTTCAAGGTGTGGAAATGGCATCGAAAGTGTTAATCCTTGGACTAGTGGTGGCTGCCTTTCTGGTTGCCTTCTTTTTTATGAACACTCATGCAGGGTGTACAATTCTCCATGGCAAGAACATCTGCAATTATTACGCGGTGCAGGAAATGTTCGCTGATTCGGGTACTGCGGATTTCGAGGCTGCAAACGTTCTTTGCAGCAGTATGGATGATGTCCCGAAAAAGGACGCGTGTTTTGAGATAATTCCTGAGCATTTTTCACAGGTAGAGCCTTAAAGGTAGGCCCATACTATTTTATCCTTTGAGGTGTACTAGATGAATATGTCTAAATATTTATCTCCGTACGACCGAATTCTGTACCACGCACTCACTGGAGAATCTGAAAATGCGAGAAAAGAATTAAGACAGTTTTGCCGCGACTACGGTTACCGATTCTTCAGGCCCGCACTGACTTATGAGAAGATATACGAACGGAAGAAAGAACCGACAGCAGAATTGGCCGAGGCAGCTTTTCAGAACCTTGTTGGAATCTATAAGGGAATGTTGAAGGACATGATAAAAGAAGGTGGACAGGTCCGCGAGTGTGCGAAGGCAATATTAGAGCTATTTGAGGAAATAGATGAAGAAGAACGTGCTCAATTGTGGCGTGAGAACTTGCCTATGATGTCTGCATTTTTCAAGGAACATAAGGCAGGGGTTAGGTCATTTCTCAGTGAGAAGACTGTAAAACCTATGTTAGCGACTGATGAGTACTGGTGGCACAACCCAACGCGTACTGCACTTACGTATGGTGCTGCTCCCTTGGAAGTCTTCTA
This sequence comes from Candidatus Undinarchaeota archaeon, assembly GCA_964535815.1. Taxonomy (GTDB): domain Archaea; phylum Undinarchaeota; class CAZHTU01; order CAZHTU01; family CAZHTU01; genus CAZHTU01. Next base: position 4,598 of record CAZHTU010000011.1, on the reverse strand, counting down.
TGTTTGTATGGGATATTATGCCTTTAAGGAAGGGTTCTACTTGCTTTCACTCTTCATAATGTTTGCCTGTGTGATTGCAACAGTGCATTTGGTCCACGGCGAGAGGGTAACCATGTGTGAAGAATACCTCAAAGACCTTTATGAGTAACTATTTATCTCTTGACTTGGTGGTCTAAGTATGGCGTACAAATTTCTCGACGATTTAACGTCGGACGTAATGTTTGAGGCTGAAGGCAAGACATTAGCCGAGGCTTTTGTCGGGGCGGCACAAGCGATGTTCGATGTTATTTGTGGGACTGACATAAAGGCCGAGAAGAGTATTGAGCTCGAGGTTGAGGCAAAGGACGAGAAGGAACTCTTGCACCGCTGGTTGTCTGAGCTTTTAACAGAGAGTGAGGTTTCCGAACTCTTTTTTGGGAAGTTTGAGGTCGAGATTGTTGAAGTTAAGGGAAAATTCACGCTCAAAGGAAAAGCTTGGGGCGAAGAGGCTAAGCCTGGGAAGGGTGGCACGCTCGTCAAGGCCGTGACCTATTATGGTCTAGCAGTGGAGAAGACAAAGGAAGGTTTTAAGGCCCGCGCGTCTTTGGATATCTAGAATGGGAATGAGAAACAAGCTTGAAAAGGTTTCAGAAGCGAAATGGAAACTGCCAGTGAAAGCGCGGGATGGAATGCGCGTTCCTGCGATGGTTTTTGGAAATGACTTTATTGTTGACTCGGCGGATGACGCAGCCTTTCAACAGCTGACAAATGTTGCTTGTCTTCCGGGCGTGATAGAGCCAGTGCTGGCCATGCCGGACATGCATTGGGGGTATGGACTTCCGATGGGAGCAGTAGGGGCTTTTGACAAGGAGGAGGGGATTATTTCTTGTGGGTGTACTGGGTTCGATATCAATTGTGGAATCCATATGTTGAGGACCGGTCTGTCGGCAGAGGAGGTCAGACCGAAGCTCAAGCCGCTAGTGAATAATCTTTTTGAAAGGATTCCCTGCGGTGTCGGGTCCAAGAGTAAGATTCATTTGAATGATAAACAATTGGATGAGGTCTTGACGACCGGGGCGAAGTGGGCCGTGGACAATGGTTACGGTGTTAAAGCGGACTTAGAGCACATGGAGGAGAATGGTCGGATGCCTGGAGCCGTGCCGAGCAAAATTTCGCAGAAGGCGCGGAAGCGAGGAAAGCCACAGCTCGGAACACTAGGTGCAGGCAATCACTTTTTGGAAGTTCAAGCAGTGGATGAGATTTACGATGAGAAGACTGCGAAGGCTTTTGGCCTTGAGAAGGGAAAAGTGACCATCATGATTCATTGCGGGTCGCGCGGTTTCGGACATCAAGTTGCAACAGACTATTTAGAAGTCCACGGAGCCGCAGCCAAGAAGTATGGAATTGATTTGCCTGACCCTCAACTTGTGTGTGCGCCCACAAAGTCAGAAGAGGGTCAGGACTACTTCAAGGCCATGAAGTGCGCAGTCAATTATGCTTTTTGTAATCGTCAGATAATCGGGCACTGGGTGCGCGAATCTTTTGCTGAGGTTTTTGGAAGGCCGTGGGAAGAGATGAAGATGGACACACTGTATGATGTGTGTCATAATATTTGTAAACTGGAAGAGCATTCGGTCGGTGGCAGTAAGAAGGAAGTGTACGTCCACCGGAAGGGTTCGACGCGTGCCTTCCCGCCAGGCCATAAGGACGTTCCAAAAGTTTACAGGGATGTTGGACAACCGGTACTCATTGCAGGGTCAATGGGCACTGCTTCGTACATACTTAAAGGGACTGAAAAGGCCATGGAAGAGACTTTCGGGTCCACTTGTCACGGCGCGGGAAGGAAGATGTCCAGGCACGCAGCGATCAAGCAGTTCTATGGAGAGGATGTGAAGCGCGAATTGGAGGCGAAAGGCGAGGTTGTCAGGTCGACCCATCCGAAGATTTTGTCTGAAGAAAGTCCAGGCGCGTACAAGGATGTTGACCAGGTCGTTGAGTCAGTCCACCAAGCCGGCATCTCGACGAAGGTCGCGCGCGTGGTGCCAATGGGCGTTGCGAAGGGATAATTAGTGATTTTTGCCCTGTTTTGCCTGATTTTCAGCGATTTTTGCCTGATTTTTTGCTTAAAAGGGTAAGATTTATATCCTGAAAGCGTTTTACCATTGGACGTGCTAGCGCCGTGTTCAGACACTATGTTGTAGTATAGGCGCTAGTATATCGGCTACCGTGAGTTAGGGAGAGATGGGGGCGCTCTGTTGATTGAGAAGTATGGTAGGTACTTATTAGCTTTAGGCTTAGTATCACTCATACTTATCACCGTCGGACCGCAATTAACCGGTTTCTTCTCCTTCACTCCGTGGTGGGATTCTGATTTCGACCATCGACTACCAATCACTATCTCCGAGCCTGGGGTTTTCCCAAGGCTTGAGATGGTTGGTGTACCTGTGAACTTCTTGTACGGCGCTAGTGCAGGATCTATCAGAGTTGTTGGTCCGGAAGGTGAAGTCTCCTCACAAGTGGAGGCTGCTCACGGTAGCCCTCATGCTTCTGCGACTGTCAAGTTCATTGCTGAGGTGGGTACTGGGGAGACTAAGGTTTACTATATCTACTACTCGACTGAAGCCGTTCCAGCGGCCAGGTACGGAGAGCTGGAAGCTAGTGGCGAGACGATTACAAATGGTGACTTGAGGCTCACTGTCGACTCAAGCAATCCGGAAGTGACCCTAAGCGATTCCGGCCGCCAAGCAAGTTTTTACACCACGACCTATATGGAACAATACATCGAGGATCCGCCTCAAACTGTGACTTTTGAAGGCGAGTCCAGGAACGACCATGATGGTGCTTCGCTTGCTCTGGGTATAGGCGTGATAGAGGGTAAGGCTACTCTAAGTGGCGTGGAGACGAACATGGGTGACCTTGCCACGTGGGAGATTAGCACGTTCGATGGGCTGCCAATTGTAAAGGTCGACGTGTCTGCGCAGGTTCCGGAAGGCGTCGAGTACAAGGTCCATCATGAGCTCGACGGTTACTCGCTCATAGGGGATGATGTCGAAGGTTCGGATGTCGTTGTGGATGGGTTTGCCACCTACTATTTAGCCCCTGGAGAGTACGTGCCCATGTGTAGGGCCATGCTCTCTAACCCGCTTGGCATGTATGTGGGCTCGGAAGAGACGATTCCTGAAGGATTATTCGTGGCGGCTCCGGAACTCGATGATTCAGGAGGTGGCGCGATTCAGGCGGTTGGGGATGCAGATGACCCACTGGACGCCTTCAACAATTCTGGGAACACATTCAACCTCACCTTCATCGGCGGGGGCTGGGATATCAGCGCAGGCATAAACATCGAAAAGTCGATCACAGTGACCAGTGCCAAGTTGAATCTGACTGGACTCACAGGATTCAATGTACTAAACGAGTCCATCCACACTGAACTAAATGGTACGCAGAGAGGGGACATGGTCAAAAGTGTCGCGGGCGCGGACTTCAATGGAGATGGTTATACTGACCTGTTGGTCGGTACGCCGCTATTCTTCAGCGACGGGACCAACGTAAGCCGCGCGTACATCATCTACGGCTCCCCGACAGGGGTGCCATATGGGCTCATCAATGACACTGCAAATGTCACGATCAATAGTTCTAGGCTTGGGTGGACGAGTATCTTTGCAAATAAGCTTGCAGACGGAGGCGACTTCAACAACGATGGTTTCGATGACATAGTTCTCACAGATTATGACATCAACGCTAGTGACGTCAAGAAGGCAGGTCAGGCCTACATATTCTATGGAGGGGCAGGTATCAGCGGTGAGTTTGCAGTCAATAAATCTGAAAACGTTACATTCAATGGCACTGAAACAGAGGGGTACTTGGGCGAGGGGTTTGTGGTTGGCGACCTGAACAATGACAACTATGATGATCTTGCGATTGCAGCCGCTGGGAGGTCCGCGTCGCCAGGGCCAGGAGACCCGCTCTATACCTACACTGGCCAGGTGTACCTGGTATATGGCAGTAGCAACGTGCTTCCGTCTGGAGATATCAGTGACCATGCAAACTCAACAATCAACGCTTCGATGCCTGCTGACCTATTGGGTTACTCGATGGCGATTGGGGATTTCAATGCCGACGACTATGGCGACCTCGCGCTCGCAAAGACCCTGAACGCGAATGATGGTGAGAACAACAGTGCTCAAGTATACATACTCTATGGCACGGCGGGGGAGATAGGTAGCGGCAACATCAGCTCGATTGCGAACGTTACATTCAATGGCACCCTTCCCTTCAATGCAAGTGAGATTGGTACCTCGATGGCTGTCGGGGATTTCAACAACGACGGTATTGATGACCTAGCAGCTGCAGGTGCTGATGATATGTTAATGAGCGACGATACTAGTGGTTTCTGCTACGTATGGTACGGGTCCACCGAGTGGACCTCTGGATTGATGAACGAGACTGCCAACGCTACCTTGAATTCATCAGATACTAGTTTCGGCAGTTCGATGGACGCAGGGGACCTGAACCTCGATGGATACTCTGATCTAGTGATAGGTGAAGAGTCGGGCGGGGGAGCAGGAGTGATGGGATATGCGGATGGTATTGCATATCTCTTGTACGGTGGGCCGGGC